>CAZDGT010000470.1:0-3542 GCA_964504905.1 uncultured Bordetella sp.
AGAAACCTAAATCGTGCGCGTCGCGATCCTTCTTGCGGGACTCTATCGGCTCGGTATAGCGTACGGCATTTTCATACCAGAACTTCGCTTCCGCGGATTCCGGTTCCGCGTGGCGGTAGAAAATCCACATCATCCCGGGCAGGAAACCGTCGGACCAGTGCGTCCACACCTGGCCTTCATGCTTCCACTCGCCGTCCTTGGTGTGCAGCGGGTACAGCATGGGATGCTTTTCGGTTAGTTTCCGCACCTGGCGCTGCGCGAATTGATAGGAGCTAGCGAACAGCTCTCCGGTGTCACTGGAAAGGTGAATCATGTAATGCCTCTCATTATAGGCTGCCAATTATGTGCGGTCCGGTGCGGGTACCTGACTGGGATCTGCTACGATCAGAAAAATGCCAACGAAAATCATCATCCGCGACAACGGCTCGATCCGCGTCGAAGGCGACTTTACCATTCACGATATGAACGGCAATGCGTTCGATCTCGCAGGCCGCGAAGCTATCGGCCTGTGCCGCTGCGGACAGTCTCAGAACAAGCCCTTCTGCGACGGCGCTCATGGTAAGACCGGCTTCCAGTCGGTATGCCCGGCTCGAGCGCTACCTCCGCCAGTGCCGAAGGCCTAGTAGGGACTACAGGTAGATCCTAAGAACTTTTGATCATTGAGAGGCGAGAGGACTCGTCTCTTTTCGGAACCATTTAGCAGGTCGAATCCCAAATCGGCGAACCGGAGTTTTTTTGCCGGCCCGTAACGGGTTCGATTTGCACTAATGGAGATCGAAATGAGAATGATTGCTCACGCAATCTCAAGAGTGTTCCTGTTTGCTCTGGCCTTGGCGATCTTGGCGCTACCCGCTGTGGCAACCATTACTTATACGTCTTGCACCTCCGGATGTAGCAGCTCTTCAGGCACCTACGCTGTCTGGCAATCCGCTCCGGGTTCCGCCGGGCTGACGTTTTCCATGTCTCCAGCCACCTTCGCGGCAGGCAATCTGGTCAGCGGCGTGTATACGGATGGCTCAGGCACAATTATCACAGGATATAACGGCGCGAGCATCGACACACTGACGAGCGTGTCCGGGACATCCCTGCTGGAAGGTGTAAACGGCACCGGCACCGGATTCGAAATACAGCTCCCCGCGAATACCTACGCGTTCGCCATGAGCATCACGACGCTTTCTGGTTTTGGCAGTCCGGGTGTGGAACTTGGCGATCACATTGCGAGCAACGCCAACTACGGGATCATCATTCCGAGCGGCGGATCGGTTCAGTTCTTCGCCATTACCAGCGATACGCCTCTGCCGATGTTGTTCGTCGGTCCCAGCGGCGGCAGCGGCGGACGTCTGCAGATCAACGATTTCGAGATCGGCCAGGCGAGTGAGACACCGGAGGGATCAAGCGCCACACTCATCGGTGGGGGACTCGTGTTATTGGGTCTCTTGCGCCGCCGCCGCGTCCACAAACCAGACAACACCGTCGTCTGAAGCAAGCTGGGCCGGATATTGCAGCGGATCGAACGGAGCGTGGAGAACGGAACGCAGGGCGGCCGTTTTGTCCGCACCCGTGACCATCATTGCCGTGTGCTGTGCGGCCAGCAGCACTCCCGGCAGCAGCGTGATGCGCCACTGCTGGAATTTCTCGACCCAAACAGCGGCGGCGATGCCGGCCCGATTCTCGATCAGCGGTTCTCCTGGAAACAAGCTAGCAGTATGGGCATCGGGGCCCATGCCGCGATGGATCACGTCGAAGCGCGGCAACTTGCCGGGGACGAGCGCGAAAAATCGCTGAATGTCTTCCACATACCGCTCTGCCGCAACGGCCGGATCCAACTCGGCCTGAATGCGGTGGATGTTGGCGGAGGGAAATTTACCAGGCTCGAGCCAAGAGTCGTGGGTTAGCCTGTAGTTGCTTTGGGAATCGGTGGGCGGAACGCCCCGCTCGTCCACCCAAAAGAGATGCACATGGTTCCAATCGAACTGGGTGCGCGCGAACTTCTCAAACATTTTGCGAGGCGAGGATCCACCGGAGACCGCCAGGGCAGCCTGTCCTTTTTCCTCGATCGCTTCGCGCATCCAGCCGAGAATCTGCTCCGCGCACGCATCGATCGCCGCCGCGGCGTCGGGATATTCTCGAACGGCGTGGGTCATGTCAGCACGCGATCGAATACAGGATCGCGGCCCAGGATCGACAGTTCTTCATGCATCAGGCACTCGTCGGAATCGCCAGGCAGGATCGCCGAGTAACGCCGGATTCCGCTGCGAACCTCGAGGGCGCGCCCATTGACCAAGCGAATCGACATTTCCTCTTTTCCACCTGTAAACACGACCGCGTGCATTCCCGCTTCGCCTCCGACGGGAGTCAGCGTCACTTTCATTCCGGGAAGTGCGCGCTCAACCCAGCGCGCGAAATAGAGAGACCGGGTTCCGGGACGCGGACCGCCATACTCGACGCGCGCCGTTCCATTGCTCACGGAACTGCATCCGCCGGGACACGCGTCCAGCAGATGCGCGACGGCTTCGCGCCACCCCGTGAGGCGGGTCCATGCGAGATCCGCCACCTGCCTGCCCTCTTTGCGCATGCGCCGCAGAAACTCGAGGGCCGAATTCGGATGCCGCACGGCGCGGGTGTTAAAGATGATCTTGTTAGCTAGGGGAAACAGCGGGTCGAGAGAACGGTCCAGAAACGCACGCGGCCCGCGGCACCACAGCACCACGGGAAGATCGGGCGCGATCAGCGGCACCAGCAGGCGAGCTACTTCGTCTGTCTGTTCGTAGTCCGCTGTGATCTCGATACCTTCCGCGCAGATCTGCCGTTGTCCGCCAAACGGCATCCAACATTCCGCGAACACGCGCCCGCTGAACTCGCCATCCTCGCGCGGAGTCAGGACGATCGCGCGGCTGGGGTGCCCATGCATCAATGCGCCGATGCTCTTCCGGGCCGATTCGGCGTCCGCCGCGTCGTCGTGTTCCGCGACAGCTATGAGAGTCATCGAGCAGGCGCGGAGCACGCCCCCAACACTGCCCTGATCCTTGGCCAGTTGCGTCCACAGGTCGCGCAGATCTCGCAGGATCTTTTCCGGATCAATGATGGCCACCGGCGGAGTCAACTGTTCCTCCATTGGTGGCCCTGCCGCGCGAGCATTTCTTCCGACGCAACGGGGCCCCAGGTACCCGGATCGTAATTCGGAAATTCAAATTTGCGGTCCGCCCAATCTTCCAGAATCGGGGTCACCACGCGCCAGCTCGCTTCCACCATGTCCTGCCGCGTATAGAGCGTCGCGTCACCGGTGAGCGCGTCTTCGAGAAGCGTTTCATACGCAGTGGGCGAGCGCTCGCCGAAACTGGACCCATAGTTGAAATCCATCGACACCGGCCGGAGGCGCATGCCACTGCCCGGCTGCTTTGAGAGAAACCGTAGCGAGATGCCCTCTTCGGGCTGGATCCGCAGGATTAGCAGATTCGGCCGCATGGTCACCCCGCCGGCATCGGGCGTGAACAATGCGTGAGGCGCTACGTTGAACTGGATGGCGATCTCGGTGGTGCGCT
>CAZDGT010000471.1:0-20442 GCA_964504905.1 uncultured Bordetella sp.
AGTGGGCGACATCCGCACCGCGCGTATTGTGATCGAGGATGGCGCTTTCTTCAAAGGCAGCATCGACATAGTGCGCGCGGAGGCACCCAAACCGGCGGCAGTGCCGAAACCGCAGCCAGTGGCTTCGGCTGGCTCTCCCACTCCGGCGGCGGCCGCCAGCGCGGGTGATACCAAGCGGTAGTGGCTCAAGCACCGTCAGCCGCATCGGAGACGAGACATAGTCACGGTCTGGATCAGTTCTGCGCCTCCCTTGAAGACCGGCCAGGAATGTCCATTCTGGACTTTGCCGGTGCCAGCCAAGCGACGGTGAGTTTCGTTACTAACTACGGGCATCGTCTGTATTCCGACGATTTTGTGCGCCAGCTGGATCGCATATTCGGACCGGTTCCGACGAGTGCGGCGGCCGCCGACTTTTTCGAAAACCAAGCCAACCCCGCGCTGATCTCGGATTTTTTCGAACTCGCGCTAAAGTTCGATGACGCGAGCTTCGACGGCGCGCTGGTATGGGATTCCCTGCAATTCTTGGCTTCGCCCCTCTTGCAAGCCGTAGTGGGGAAATTGCATCGGATGCTACAGCCGGGGGCAAGTCTGTTGGCGCTGTTCCACACCGAAGAGCGCATTGAGAGCATCCCAACCTTTAGCTATCGCATCCAGGACCACCGCACCATCCAGATGGTGTCACGCTCGCAGCGCAGGCCGGCGCAGATCTTTAACAACCGCAGCCTGGAGAAATTATTCCAAGACTTCCAGTCAGTTAAGTTTTTTCTGACGCGGGACCGGTTGCGGGAAGTGATTGTGAGACGCTAGGGCTGCGCTAGAATCAACTCTAGAGCCCTAAATGGCAACGGTAAAAGATGAGATTCGTCGCTTGATCGAGAACCTCCCCGACGATGCGACTTGGGAAGACGTACAGTATTCCATCTATGTTCGCGAACGGATCGAACGGGGCCGGGGCGAAGCGGCCGGCGGCAAGATCCTTGATGAGGACGCAGTCGAACGGCGGATGAAGCCGTGGCTTACAGAATAAGCTGGACCGAATCGGCTTGGTTGGAGCTTGAAGCGGCCGCCCAATACATCGCGCGAGACTCCGCTCACTATGCCGCTGCCTTGATGCACGAAGCAAGGCTCGCGGCACAATCCCTGAACAAGTTCCACAACGAGGTCTCGTCGTGCCGGAACTAGGGGACGCCTTCGTTCGCGAAATCTTCGTCAAGCAATATCGATTAATTTACGAAGTTGGCATGGACCGCGTCGTTGTCTTGGCGTTCCTTCACGGAGCGCGGGAATTCCCGGAGGGGATATGAAAGTTCTGCCACTAGCTTTTTATCTTTGTGCGTGGAGCTTTCCGCCACTTATACTGCCGTAAAGGAGTCTTTTTGTCCCTCGAAGACGATCTGTTGGAGCAACGCATCAAACGCATCGCCGAAATTGAGGCTCTCGGTTTCCGCGCGTATGGGCAGCGTTTTGATTTCACGCATACCATTCCGGAGATTCTGGCTGCGGAAAGCGCGAAGACTGCCGAAGAATTAGCGGCGACGAAACCGCAGGTCCGCATTGCCGGACGCATCCAGACCATGCGGCGCATGGGCAAAGCGGGATTTTTCCACCTAATGCAGCGTGGCGAGCGGCTGCAGGTCTATGTGCGCAGCGACGCCGTTAATGAGCGCGAATACGCGCTCTATCAGTTGCTCGATATGGGCGACATCGTGGGCGTCGAAGGTTATCTGTTCCGCACCCGCACCGGGGAGTTGAGCGTGCACGCCGAAAAGCTCACGTTCCTTTCGAAGATCCTGCTCAGCCTTCCAGAGAAATGGCATGGACTCGAAGACGTCGAGATTCGCTACCGCCAGCGCTATCTGGATCTGATCGCCAACCCGGAATCGCAAAAGGTTTTCGTGACGCGTGCGCGCATCATTTCTTCCTTGCGCAGGCAGCTCGAAGAACGTGGCTTTGTCGAAGTCGAAACGCCTATGATGCAGCCGCTGTACGGAGGCGCCACCGCGCGGCCCTTCGTGACGCATCACAACACGCTCGACATGGACCTTTACCTCCGCATCGCCCCGGAGCTGTACCTCAAGCGCCTGGTTGTAGGTGGGCTGGAACGAGTCTACGAGATTAACCGCAATTTCCGGAACGAGGGCGTCTCGACGCACCATAACCCTGAGTTCACAATGCTGGAGTTTTATCAGGCCTACACCGACTATCTGGGCCTGATGGATTTCACCTGCGAGCTGCTGAAGCAGACGGCCATAGATGCAACGGGTTCAACCGTGGTCGAGTGGCAAGGGCGCTCGCTGGATTTCGGAAACATACGCCGCGTTTCGATGCAAGAAGCAGTGGGTGCGGAAGTGCCTCTGCGTGGGCACGCGCTGGTGGAAGCGTTTGAGAGAAACGTCGAGCCCACGTTGTTCGAGCCGACTATTATCTACGACTATCCCGTGGAAGTTTCACCACTCTCGAAACTAAAGCCCAGCGACCCGGCCTTCGTCGAGCGCTTTGAAATCTACGCGGCAGGTATGGAGATCGGCAATGCCTACACCGAGTTGAACGATCCGCAGGAGCAGCGCGGCCGGTTCGAAATGCAACTGGAATTGAAAGCGGCCGGAGACGAAGAAGCGCACCAGATGGACGAGGATTATGTCCGCGCTCTCTCTTATGGAATGCCGCCGACGGGCGGCGAAGGAATCGGCATTGATCGTCTAACCATGATTCTGACGAATTCGAAGTCGATCCGTGACGTGATCCTGTTCCCGCTGTTGCGCCCGGAGGGAGAGATTGGTCTGGCGGAGAAGCTTCGTCGCATCGCCACTTAAATGTTCGAATTGTTCATTGCCCGCCGCTATCTGCGCGCCAAGCGCAAGCAGGTGGTGATTTCCGTCATCACGGCAATTTCGGTAGTCGGCGTTGCAGCGGGCGTGATGGCTCTGGTGATCGCGCTCGCCATTAACAACGGTTTTCGCGATACCTTGCAGCGCAACCTGTTGGGCGCCACCGCGCACGTGTCGATTCTGGAGAAAGAACCCGGCACCGGCATCGAGCACTGGGAGGAGTTGGCCCCGAAGCTGGCGCAAATTCCACATGTCAAGACCGCGGCTCCGGCTCTTTATGAAAGCGCCTACATCAGCGGACCGGTGACAGGCGCAGGGGTAGCGATTAAAGGAATCGATGTGCGACCAGGCGCCCCTCTCGCGGATACGTTGCGGCATTTAAAGACCGGGTCGCTCGACGGATTGCGTACAACGGGGGACCTTCCCGGTATCGTGCTGGGCTCGCGCCTCGCCGACAATATCGGGGCAGTCGCCGGCAAGCAAGTTCAAGTGGTTATCCCCAATGGCCAGTTGACGCCTTTCGGGCCGCGGCCGAGCTACATCCGACTGCGAGTAGCGGGGACGTTTGAGTCTGGGTTCTATGATCTCGACGCCAACTGGGCGTTCCTGTCGCTGACCGACGCGCAGAAGGCCTTCGATCTCACTGATGTGGTGAACAGTATCGAGTTGATGCTGGACGACATCTATCAGGCGCCGCAAGTGGCCGCAGCAGCCGAAGCATTGATTGGTCCCAAACTCGCCGCCACCACCTGGGGCGAGCAGAACAAGCAACTGCTGGGTGCTCTTACGATGGAACGCACCGTAACTGTTGTCACCATCGGTCTGATCCAATTGGTGGCGGCGCTGAACATTCTGATCACGCTGATCATGATGGTGATGGAAAAGCACCGCGACATAGCCATCCTAATGTCGATGGGCGCGAAGGCCACTCAGATCCGCAAGGTTTTCGTGTATGAAGGTGCGCTGATTGGCGCGGTGGGTACCATAATCGGGTTGGTGATCGGCTACGGAATCTGCTATTTTGCCCAACGCTACCAGTGGGTGAAGCTCGATCAGCAGGTGTATTCAATCGCGTTCGTTCCCTTTGAACCGCGCGCGCTCGACGCCATCTGGATCGCCGCCGCAGCGATGGCCGTGAGCCTCATCGCTACTTTGTACCCCGCGCGCAGCGCCACGCGCATCGCCCCGGTTGAGTCGTTACGATATGAGTAAATGCCTCAACTGATTGCAGCGCCCACAACCATTCCAGTTCCTGGAAACAAAGTCGTCGACGAATACATCGGCCGCGTGAATTCGGGCGACACGCAGGCCAGCGTCGCGCACATGCGCAGTCCGGCTGGGTGGTCCGAGCCCGGTCAGCGTCCGGATTTCGACGAATACACCGTAGTGCTCAAAGGCGTGATGCGGGTCGAGCACGAGGGCGGAGTCACAGACGTCAAAGCAGGCCAGGCGATCATCGCGCATAAAGGCGAGTGGGTTCGCTACAGCACGCCGGATGGTGCTGAATATGTGGCGATTTGCGTTCCGGCATTCTCGCCCGACACCGTCCATAGGGACCAATAGTTACTCCTATTGAAGTTTGCCGAAATTCACTGTCAGGCCCACAACCACTTGCCGGGCTGGGATGCCTCCCGCCAGGCCGTAGCGCTGACCAGAAATATCGACTACGATTCGCTGGGTGGCCTGGTGCTCGACGCCAGCAAACGCCGCCCAAGTACGCTCAAAGCCCGCGGATTTCTGGTAGACCGTGTTCACATGGGGCGTGAGACGGCCCCACGCTCCAGAAGCCGCGAGGCGGCTTCCGAATCCCTCGCCAAAATCCCATGGTCCGTCTCCGTCCAGGAGAGCGCCATGGGCTTGGTGGCTCCAACAGCCAGAGCAGGGCGCATACGGCCCACGGCCATACTCGCGGATATTGACACCCCCTCACCACCGCCACTATCATAATGATCGGCGGCCGCCAGAAGGCGCCGCTCACCAGATTTAGACTAACCCAGCGGAGCTGCTAACCAGACAGAGCTCTCACTCGTCCAAGTTAATCATATGATCACAGTCGAAGGTTTGACCAAACGGTACGCCAACCATGTCGCCGTCGACCACATCTCTTTTTCGGTAGAAAGAGGGCAAATCGTCGGATTCCTGGGCCCCAACGGGGCGGGGAAAACCACCACCATGCGCGTGCTGACGTGCTTCCTGCCGCCTACCGCGGGTACGGCCCGGGTGGCGGAGTTCGACGTCCTGGAGCAGCCGATGGAGGTCAAGAAACGCATCGGCTACCTGCCCGAGACGCCGCCGCTCTATCCGGAGATGGAAGTCGTCGAGTATTTGGAGTACGTGGGCCGTCTCAAAGGTGTTCCCAAGGAAAGCTTGGCGCGACGCGTGGATGAAGTCGCCGGGAAGTGCTCCGTAGGCGACGTAAAATCCAAGCTGATCGGCAAGCTATCGAAGGGCTACCGCCAGCGCGTGGGCCTGGCGCAGGCGATCATCCACAATCCGGACGTATTGATCCTGGACGAACCGACATCTGGCCTGGACCCGCAGCAAATTATCGAAACGCGCGATCTGATCAAAGGCCTGGCCGGCGATCACACCATCATTCTTTCTACGCACATTCTGCCCGAAGTCGAGCAGTTGTGCGAACGCGTCATCATCATCGCCAAAGGCAAGCTGGTGGCCACCGACACCGTTCAAAATCTGACCAGCCGTCTGCGCGGAGCGGAGACCGTGGCGGTCGAAATTATGCCGCGCAACGGATCGGCGCTAAGCGCTGCGGACGTTCAGCAGAGTCTCGAACGCGTCGAAGGCGTCAGCCGTGTGCTCCCGCGCGAATCGCGGGATGGCATCCTGGCGTTTATGGTGGAGAGCCAGCAGGGTCAGCACGTGCGCCCCGAACTGGCGCGAGCCGTGATTGAGGCCGGCTGGAATTTGAACGAACTGCACGCCGTTGGTTTGAGCCTGGAAGAGATCTTCCTGGAGCTGACGGCTTCACCAAAAGCGGGAGACAACCAATGAACACACTCACCATCTGCCGCAAAGAACTGAGCAGCTACTTCCGATCGCCCATCGCCTACGGAGTGATGTTCTTTTTCGCAGTGATCACGGGCTATTTCTTCTACGCGTACGTGATCTCGTTTGTCCAATACAGTATTCAGAGTTCCATGCAGGGGCAGAGCATTCCCCTCAGCGTTAACGATCAGATGATCCGGCCCTTACTGTCGAACCTGGCGGTGATCGGCCTCTTTTTCATTCCGATTATCACCATGCGTCTCTTCGCGGAAGAAAAACGTACCGGGACTTTCGAGTTGCTGGCCACATCTCCGGTGCGCGACATGGAAATCATCCTGGGTAAATGGCTGGCCGCTCTCGCGTTGTATGCCGCCATGCTGGGTATTTCGCTCATCAGCATGGCAACCTTGTTCGCCTACGGCAAGCCCGACTGGCGTCCCATGGTAGTGGGCTACCTGGGCCTGCTGCTGCAAGGTGGATGCCTGCTCGCGATTGGCACCTATATCTCCTCGTGCACTCGCAACCAGATTGTCGCGGCCGTGGCCACTTTCAGCGTGTTGTTGATGCTGTGGGTGATCGATTGGGTTTCTTCCTTCCAGGATTCCGCGCTCGCGAAGGCTACGGCCTATCTCTCGGTGACCCAGCATTTCGATTCTTTTTCAAAGGGCGTTCTGGACGCGAAGGATGTTCTTTATTACGCCTCTATGATCTTCATCGGACTATTCCTGACGGCTCGATCTCTTGAGTCGTTGCGGTGGAGGGCTTAGACCGTGAACAACTCTTGGATGAAAGCCCGGCAAACGAAATTCGCAGCCTACACGGGAGTCTATGTGCTGATCGTGTTGGCGGTAGTGGGCGTGCTCAACTTCCTGGCGAACCGCTACAACAAGACCTACGACACAACCAGCAGCAAGCAGTTCACCCTCTCCGATCAGACCGTGAAAATCGCCAAAGGTTTGAAGCAGGATGTGAGCATTTCCTACTGGGATCAGCCCACGCAGTTTCAGGCGGCACACGATCTGTTGGATCGCTACAAGAACCTATCCACGAAGATTGATGTTCATTACGAAGATCTGGAAAAGAACATCACCAAAGCCCGAGCCGCCGGGGTCACGCGCCGTGGTGCCGTCCTGGTGCAGACCGGCGGAAAGACGCAGGAAGCCAAGAGTCTCTCCGAAGAGGAAGTGACGGGCGCACTGGTGCGGGCCATGAAGACTGGCGACAAACTCGCGTGTTTCACGGAAGGCGCAGGCGAGCACACACTCGCCGATGCGGAGCGAACCGGATACGGACAGCTCAAGACGCTGATCGAAAATAATAACTATAAAACCCAAAGCATCAACCTGCTGCAGAAACCGGAGATCCCCAAGGACTGCACCATGGTGATAGTGGGCGGCCCCTCGCGCGATTATTTGCAGCCCGGAGTGGATGCCCTGAAGAACTTCGTTGAAGGCGGAAGCAAGGCAATCGTCATGCTGGACCCGCCTCTCAAGTTTGCCAAGCAGAACATCGACGAAAACACCGCGCTAGCGAATGTGCTGGCGTCCTGGGGCGTCACTGCCGACAAGGACTTGGTGATCGATGCCAGCGGTGTCGGACAGCTATATGGATTGGGTCCCGAGATCGCGCTGGTCAGCAGTTACGGAACACATCCCATCGTTGGGGCCATGAAGCGGTTGGCGTCGGGGTTCCCGATTGTCCGCTCACTCCAGATCAAGAATGGCGACAAGACCACGGTGGAGAAACTCTTTGAGTCGACAGACGACGCCTTCGCAACCAGCAATCTAGCCGCCTCCGAGGTAAAACAATCGCCTTCCGATAAGAAGGGGCCTTTCGTGCTGGGCGCAGCGGGCACCTATAACACGGGCAAGGAAAATGGCAACGGGCGTTTCGTCGTGGTGGGATCGTCCAGTTGGGTGGCGAACAGCTACCTGCGCCTGGCCGGCAATCGCGATCTGTTCTTGAACATGATGAATTGGCTCTCCGCGGATGAGGACTTGATTTCGATTCGCCCGAAAGAGCCAGAGGACCGGCGGTTGACTATGACACGCAGCCAGATGTCACTCGCTTTTTATTCGAGCGTGCTGGCGATTCCGCTGCTGATTCTGGCGGCAGGCATTAGCGTCTGGTGGAAACGGCGTTGACGTTATGAAGTGGGGAAGAATGTTGTTGGCCGGCATTCTGCTGGCCGGCTTAGGGATAGCAGTATGGTGGTCGAATAAGCAGGAAAAGGCCAAGGAGGGCCAGCCTGCGGCCGACGCGCCTCCGAAAATACTCGCGCTAACTGCGGATGCGGTGAAGCAGATCGAAATTCTGCATCGCGGCGAGGACCCGGTTAAGGTTCAAATGGACGCCAGCGGCAAATGGGTGATGACGTCGCCTAAACCGCTGGCAGTGGACTCCATCGCGGTGGGAGCGATCACTGGCGCGGCCTCCACTCTCGAGTCGGAGCGGCTAATAGATCCCAACGTGGCGGACGTGGCGGCCTATGGCCTGGCGCCCGCCATGATCCAGGTTACCTTTACCACGAAAGACGGCAAGACCTCCAAGCTGCTCATTGGCGAAAACTCCCCGACAGGCAGCTCTGTCTACGCGAAGCTTGACGGCGACCCGCGGCTATTTACAATGCCGCTTGCTTCCAAGAGCGCTTTTGACAAGGAGGCCAAGGATCTCCGCGACAAGCACCTGCTGCCCTTCACGCAGGAAAAGGTGAGCCGCATCGAGGTCGCCGCGCAGAAGCAGACTTACGAGTTCGTCAAGAACGGCGAAAGCGAATGGCAAATCGTAAAGCCCAGAGTCATGCGCGCGGACAGCATCCAGACTGGCGAACTGGTGCAAAGTCTGAAAAATGCGGAAATGGATTTGACCGGAGTTCAGGACGACAAGAAAACTGCGGCAGCGTTTGCGGCGGCTTCAGTACTCGCGACCGTTAGGGTGACCGACCAGGAAGGCACCAAAACCCTGGAGATTCGCAAAGCCAAGGACGACTACTACGCGAAATCCAGCGCCGTCGAAGGAGTCTACAGAGTCTCCAAGATGTTGGGTGACGGCCTCGACAAGCCGGTGGATACCTATCGCAATAAGAAAGTTTTCGACTTCGGTTTCAACGATCCCACACGCATTGAAGTCACCGATGGTGCGAAGACTTCGATTTTCGACAAGTCCGGCGAGACGTGGACCTCTGCCAGCAAGAAAATGGACTCCACCAGCGTGCAGGCATTCGTCGACCGGTTACGCGATCTTGCCGCCACCAAATTTGTGAACGCGGGATTCACAACGCCGGTGGTGACGATTACAGTAGTATCCGACTCAGGGAAACGACGCGAGAAAGTGGAAATCGCACAGGCGGCGTCCGGCGGCAACTTCCTGGCGCGGCGGGATGGCGATGCGTCATTCTATGAGTTGGAGGCGAACGTGGTCAAGGAATTGCGCCAGGCCGTGGGTGATGTGCGCGAAGCCCAGCCGGAAAAGAAGAAGTAGTGGGCCTCGGCCTCGTTACCGATCTTTACCAGCTCACCATGGCTGCCGGCTATTTTGAAGCCGGTAAAACGCACGACCGCGCGACCTTTGAGCTCTCCGTCCGGCGTCTGCCGTACAACCGCAATTTCATCCTGGCCGCCGGGCTCGAACAAGCGGTCGAATATCTGCTCAACTTCCGGATCACACCGGAGGAGATCGCCTACCTTCGCGGCATCCCCCAGTTCAAGTACGCCAGCAACGCATTTTTCGAAATGCTGGCGACGTTGCGCTTCACGGGCGACGTGTTCGCCGTGCCGGAGGGCACTCCCGTGTTCGCCGGGGAGCCTTTTCTCACGGTGCGCGCGCCCGTGATTGAGGCGCAAATTCCCGAGACGTATCTGCTGGCGATGATCGGATTCCAGTCTTCGATCGCGACCAAGGCCGCGCGCGTCGTCAAGGCGGCGTTGGGGCGTGATGTGGTTGAATTCGGCACGCGTCGCGCACATTCGCCCGAAGCAGGTGTGCTGGCGGGCCGTGCGGCGTATATCGGAGGCTGCGTCGGCACTAGCAATACCGAATCCGGATTCCGCTACAAGGCGCATGTTTTCGGAACAGCGGCGCATTCCTGGGTGATGTCGTTTTCAAGTGAGCGCGCTGCGTTTGAGCAGTTGCAAAAGCTTCTGGGCGAACGGACCACGTACCTGATCGACACCTACGATACCATCGAGGGCGCAAAACTAGCAGTATCGCTCGGGCGTCCGCTTTGGGGCGTGCGTTTAGACAGCGGCAATTTGGTCGAGCTGGCGCCCGCGGTGCGAAAAATTCTGGACGACGGAGGCCTTCCCGACGCCAAGATCATGGCTACCGGTGATCTCAACGAATACAAGATTCATGAGCTGGTGGCAGCGCAAGCTCCTATCGATGTATTCGGTGTAGGCACTGACTTAGCGACGTCGGCAGACGCGCCATCTCTCGGAGTGATCTACAAGATGGTGGAGATGGAGACGGCCGAAGAACACCGCTACACGGCCAAGTTCAGCCACGAAAAGCACACGCTGCCAGGCGCCAAGCAGATTTTCCGCCACTGGGATCATGATGTCCTGGGGCGCTCGACGGAATGTATTTCGTGCGCCAGCGAGAGCGTCGAAGCCTTGCAACGGCCCGTGATTTTGAAGGGCAAGCTGGTGGAACCGCTGCCGGCTACCGCGCAAGTGAGGCGGCACGCTGCCGAGCGGCTGGCGCGTCTCCCTGCTCCCGTGCATAGTCTGTTCCAAGCTAAAGATGCCTGGCGTGTAGACCTGAGTCCGGAACTCCAGCAGTTAACAGAACGAGTACGAAGGGAACACGGCGGATGAAGACAGTATTTTTCGATGTCGATACGCAGCTCGACTTTCTCTATCCCTCTGGCGCGTTGTATGTGCCGGGGGCGGAGAAAATCGTGGAGCGGATCGCCGCGCTCAACCGTTTCGCGGGCGCGCAAGGGATTCCGTTGATCTCAACCATGGACGCGCATACGGAAGACGACCCGGAGTTCAAGGCCTGGCCGCCGCACTGCGTCGCGGGAGCGACGGGCCAGCACAAGCCGGAAGCGACGCTGTTAACCAGGCGCGTGGTGGCCCCCAATACACGCTGCGACGTCGCCATCGAAGGCGCGCAGCAGATCCTGCTCGAAAAGCAGACTTTCGATTGCTTCACCAACGTCAATCTGCTCGGAATCCTCGAGCGCCTGGAAGCCGAGCGCTACGTTGTCTATGGCGTAGTGACGGAAATCTGCGTGAAGATGGCGGCTTGGGGTTTGCTCAAAACCGGCAAGCGCGTAGAATTGGTCACCGACGCGGTACGTAGTCTAAACGACGCAGCTTCTGCGGAGATGGCCACCGCGTTCCAGGCGGCCGGTGGAATTCTGACTACCGTCGGCGCGGCGGCAGGCACGCCATAAACTTAGGCGAAATCCCCTTCGCGGATCGTCAGCGGACTGGCAAGCGCGAAGCGCGCGATTTCGTCTTTACGCATGAACACCACACCTGGATGGCGCTGCGCGTAGGCGATGAATTCATCCATCACCTGGGTGCGCGACGGACGGCCCGCCACACGATCGTGGGAGCTTATCGATATCATTCGGCGCTTGCGCTCGCTCTCAACGTATAAGGCGTCGAACTCGGCTTTGATCTCGCTCGAAAACTCGGCACAGGTGTGCGCACGGTTCTCATAATTCTGCAGGTCATTCAATTGGGTTGTATAGGGCACTACTACAAAAGGCTTGCGGCGGACGGAAACGATAAACGGCTCGTCGCGGCTTAAGTCATCGGTATGGTACAGGAATCCCAGGTCCTGCAGGATCTCGAAGGTGTTGGCGGTGGCCCGCATGGCGGGGGCGTTGTAGCCGACCGGGCGTGTGCCGGTGGCGTGTTCGATCGCGCTGATGTTGGCTTCGTAAGACGCCCGCTCTTCCTCTGGCGAAGCGCCCCAAATCGGCGCCCAAGTCTGCCCGTGCGCGGCGGCTTCGTGCCCGCGCTGAACGATTTCTTTCGCCAACCCCGGATTTTTCTCCACGGCAGCGCCCACCATATGCGAAGTTACTTTGACCTTGCGCCGGTCGTACATATCGAGCATCCGGGGGATGCCTTCTTTGTAGCCATACTCATACCATTTGCCGGTAGGCAAGTCGGGATACTTGGGATCCAGAACGCCCCACGGCCCAGAGGCGCCGCGTTCGGGTTGCGCGCCGGCTTCCATCTGGAGGGAAAGCGAAACTACCAGGCGTGCCCCGTCCGGCCAGAATCCGGTCGGGGACGCGGCAGCCCTGCGCCGGGGCGCTTGCGCACGGGCGGAACCCGCAGCCAAGCCGAGTGCGGTACTGCTTTGCATAAAACGGCGGCGATTCATAATGCGACCAAGATACCAGCTTTGACCTGAGAATTTTTCCCTGACTTTCGCACTAAGAAAGCAAGCACGGACTCCTCCGATACGTGCCCTTGGGCGTTCCTTCCTCCACAGTGCGACCACAACCGCCTTAGGAGGGAACGCCCGCTTTGCTCACACACCGGATGGCATACTGGGTTAGTGCGCGTTAAGGAACTAGCCGCCTTCTTGGAAGCTCCCTTTGAGGGCGATGGCGAACTGCTATTGCGCAAAGTGGCGCCGCTCGAAGATGCCGGGCCGGAAGATCTTTCTTTTGTGAGCGGGGGGCGTTCGCGGAAACTAGCTGCGGATTCCTCTGCGGGTTGCCTTTTAGTTCCACTCGACTTCGAGAATACGACTACGCGAACGGCTGTTCGGACGGTCCATCCCAGGGCAGCCGCGGCACGGGCGATCACGAAGCTCCACCCAAAGATTGACCCAGTCGCCGGCACTCATCCTTCCGCCGTTATCGGCCCAGGAGCCATCATCGAACCGGGCGTGCATATCGGACCCCTGGTTTCGATTGGGGCCGGCGTGCGGGTAGGTGCGGGCAGCTCGATTGACGCCGGCTGTGCGATTGGCGACTACGTAGTGATCGGGGAAAAGTGCACGCTACACTCCAACGTGACTCTCTATCGCGATGTGACGCTCGGCCGCGAGGTTGTGCTGCACTCGGGCTGTGTGATCGGTGCGGACGGTTTCGGCTACGTGCTCACCGGCGGAATCTACGAGAATTTTCCGCAGATCGGGCGCGTGGAAATCGGCGACCGCGTCGAGATTGGCGCAAATTCCTGCGTGGATCGCGCGGCGCTCGGAGTGACGTCGATCGGTGACGGAACCAAGATCGATAACCTGGTACACGTTGGCCACAACTGCAGCATCGGCCGCAACGTCGTAGTCGCGGCGCAGACCGGATTCTCGGGTGGCGTTGTCGTGGAAGATTACGCAGTGATCGGTGGGCAGGTGGGCGTGGGTGACAAGGCGCGGATTGAATCGCGAGCCATCGTTGGTTCAGGAAGCGGGATCCTGACATCGAAGATCGTGCGAGCGGGTCCGCCTGTATGGGGTACTCCCGCGCGACCACTGAAGCAACACCTGGAACAACTGGCGGTGCTCAGCCGCCTGGCAAAGAAAGGCAAAAAGGAGCCGGTATGAGCAACGCCGCAAACGACCTTAGAATCGACTACATTGAGTTTCCGGCTGCGGATGCAGCCCAGGCCAGAGAGTTCTACACGGCGGCATTCGGCTGGAAGTTCGAAGACTACGGACCGCACTACACCAGCTTTCACGACGGCCGCCTGGCGGGAGGTTTCAGCGCTCATGAGGCCGCGCGGCCGCAGAAGCCCCTGGTAGTCATTTACGCAGCCGACCTGGAGGCAGCGCAGCGGGCCGTGGAACGAGCAGGAGGGAAAATCACGCGCGCAGTCTTTTCCTTTCCAGGGGGACGCAGGTTCCAATTTACCGATCCCAGTGGTAACGAATTGGCTGTCTGGTCCGAGTGAGGTGCAGTCTTATTGCTTCCACTCAACCGTCTCCATGACGCTGACGCCAGCTTGTGGAAACACCGTCAAACGCAAGCGCACGGATTTCGACGCGTTGTGATAGATCAGTCTGCCACTCGACAACTGGGCTGCATCGAGGGATATCGGTTTGGCCTCAACGCCATCCGCGATTTCAAGAACGCCCCGCTGCGCATAGCGGATAGCGGGCGTCACGCGACTCCACGTAATAGTGAGGTTGTCGCCCGTTTGTCTGATCGCCAGCGATAGTGAGAAATCCTGCGCAGCGATAGCGGCAGCGCGTGCACCACTCGTGATCGCGAACTGATATCCCAGCGCTGCACCGAGGAGCAAAAACAGGAAGGTGAGCGGTAGCCACACCCATCCACTACGCGACCCTTGCTGGGTGGCAGCGGGACGGATCGCGCGCGGCGGGTTTGGCTCAGGGTTTGCGGCGGGCGGCGGCGCGGGACGTTCCTTGCGCCCTAACATTCGGGCTTCGGCTGGCGCTCGGGGGGCTGGCTCTTCGCCGAGGAGCTCCCGGCGGCGCAGAGGAAACTCCAGCGGAGTAGCCTCCGGAAACACGCCGTGCTGGCGAACGAAGAAGCCGCCGGCGCTGACCTTAGTCGCAAAAGGTTTGATCAGCAACGCGAGATGAGCGGCGCCGGGGAAGAGGCGATCCATGATTTCGAGATCCTCTGGAGCCAGAGCGAGCCCGTCGCGTGTATGGCTGCGAAAATAGCCCACCGCGTATGACGAAGGCGAAGCGCTTGGTTGCCAGCGCCGCCAGCAGTCCTCAAAATCCCCTCGGTCTTCTTCCGTAAAGGCATACGAAGGTCCGCGGCGGTATTCGCACGGAACTGGCTCGAAATCATCGATCCTTACGATCGTCGGGAGTCCCGGCCGCGTATTACCGATCAATAGTCCGCCAACCTCCGCGCCGCGCTTGGGAAGCGCGCCGAATGCCCGTACAACTTCCGCCGCCAGACGGTCGACCACGTCCAGCCGCAACTGGACTACCACCGGCTGGCCAGGCACTTCCCAGACGTAATAGCCGGACGGACCTTGTGTCGGCGTCGCCATTTCAGTTACCGTTTCATCGTACTACGGTGATTGGAACTCTCTACATCGTCGCGACCCCCATCGGCAACCTGGAAGACATCACGTTGCGCGCCCTGCGCGTGCTGCGCGAGGTGGCTTGGATCGCGTGTGAGGACACGCGGCAAACTCGCAAGCTGCTGGAACACTTCGGCATCGCCAAGCCCATGGTCAGTTACCACGAACACAATGAATCCGGCCGCGCAGCAGAGCTGGTGGAAAAGCTAGTCGGCGGCGGCAGCGGTGCGCTGGTCACCGACGCGGGCACGCCGTTAGTGTCCGATCCGGGCTATCGCTTGGTGTCAGCCGCGATCGCAGCGGCGGTGCCGGTGGTGCCAATCCCCGGCCCGTCTGCCGTCGTCAGCGCCCTTAGCGCCGCCGGTCTGCCAACCGATGCCTTTCGCTTCTGCGGCTTCCTGCCGCCCAAATCATCCCAGCGGAGAAAGACGCTGGAGCTTTTGAAGGCGGAAACCGGCACTCTGGTCTTCTATGAAACGCCGCACCGGATCCTGGAAGCCTTGGAGGACGTGGCTGCGGTGATGGGTGTACGTCCCGTCGTGGTCGCCCGTGAGCTTACGAAGCTGCACGAGGAATTCCTCCGTGGCACGGCAGCGGAAGTGCGGGCGGAGTTGGCTTCCCGGCCGTCGGTGAAAGGCGAAATCACGCTGCTCATTGGAAAGAGCGAAGTGGTCGAAGCGGACGATACTTCGCTGGAGGAAGCCGTGCGCGCCGCAGAAAGGCATGGCCTTCCGCGCATGGAGGCGATTAAGCAGGTGGCCCGGCAACGCGGGCTCGCCAAGCGCGAGGTTTACCGGCTGATCGCGGGCGACGGCGGCCGCTGAGGCGCCGGACAGCAGCTTGCGGCGCAGCGCTCCGGTTCCCTTTCGATCAACTCGGAGATCATGCGGATGATGGCAGGGTGGGTCCCCACCGTACCTGCGCGCACCATGCGAATACCTAGTTCGTCACAGACGGCGCGCGCTTCCGTATCCAGATCGTAGAGGACTTCCATGTGATCGGAGAGAAAGCCAATGGGCGCGATGACGGTGTCGGACGGGGCTTCCCGCAGGTAGTCGCAGATATCGGGACCAAGCCATGGCTGGGTCGGCGGGCCGCTGCGGCTCTGATAAACCAGCTTCCAGCCGGACACGCCGGCGGCTTCCGCGACGCTCCGCGAAGCGGTTTCAAGCTGCTCGACATACGGACTCGACTGCGCCATCGACATCGGCACGCTATGTGCGGTGAATAGCACCCGGGCGTGAGGCAGCTCGGCCAGGGCGCCGCGCACGCGGTCGGTCATCGCCTCCAGGAACCCCGGATGTGTGGAGAATGGCGGAAGTTTTGTGATTTCCGGGGCGCCGTCGCCTACCGCCGCCCGAGCCCCTTCGATATTCTCCAAGTATTGACGGCAGCCTGAATAGGATCCAAATGCCGACGTAGGGAATGCCACAGCGTGCCGGATGCCATCCTGACGCATCTGGCGGACGGTATCGGCCAGCAGCGGATGCCAGTTGCGGTTCCCCCAATAGATCGGGAGCTTCACCACCTGCCGCAGCGCCGCGATCAATTCACGGTTCTGGTCGTTGATGGGGCTGCGGCCGTCGAAGTGGTAATAGTGCTCGGCGACTTCAAACAGGCGTTCGGGCGGAACATTGCGTCCCCGTAACACATTCTCCAGAAAGGGGATAACATCGTCACACTTTTCGGGCCCGCCAAAGGAGATAATAAGAAGAGCCTCAAAGTACGACACACTTCATTGTAATCGAGGCCCAGCGTCACCGAGTTCATGCTTTCAATCACCATAGCCGCGACGGTTCACATTAGTGTCCTGGGGTCCTTCCACCCGATTCAGTTGGAACTGCAGCCGGCCAAGGGGCAAATACTGGTCGTGGAATCCCGGGGACGCACGGAAGAGGTCCAGGGTGAGCGTATCGTGCCGCTTATGGGCCCGGCCAAGGTTTCGGGGCGGAATGGCGCCCTGGTGCGGTTCCGGCTGGGGATCCCGGCAGGGGTCCATCGCGACTATGTAGGGAAGCTCGAAATCCGGCGTTCCGGCAGCGAACTGCTGGCTATCGTGGAGATGGACCGCGAAACCGCCGTCGCCGCCATTGTCGATGCGGAAGGCGCTGCCGGGCTCCCCTTCGAGGCGCGCAAAGCCCAAGCTGTTGTGACGCGTTCTTATCTGGCCGGTGCGCACAACCGCCATCAGGGTCAAGGATTTGACTTCTGCGATGCTGAGCACTGCCAGTTGCTTAAGGAGCCGTCCCCGGCATTTACTGCAGCCAGCCGCGCCACCGTTGCGACGCGTGGACAAGTGCTGGTTTATAAGGGCGAGGTGATTCCGGCCATGTATTCGGCCAATTGTGGCGGACACACCAAATCCCTGGCGCAAACCAAGTGGGAGGGTGCCGCCATCCCGCAACCGGGTTATCCGTTTGTCTCAGTGGCCTGCCCCCTCCGCGGACGAGCGTCGGGGCACGGCGTGGGCCTGTGCCAAATGGGAGCCATCAAGATTGCGGAGCATGGGTATCCGGCGCGCATCATCCTGGGCCATTATTTTCCCGGCACGACCATCGAAACATCGGTTCCCGGCGTGCCCAAGCCAGCGGCACCCAAGCCCGCGGCGCCGTCAGTGCCAGCTCGCAACCTGCTCACGGCTAACGTGGGTATGGGTGCCCGCGTAGCGCCGTAAACCCTCGATAAATCTGCTCCGCCAGCACCACCCGTGCTAGCTCATGCGGCATGGTCATTGGAGACAGCCCCAAGAGCATATCTGCCCGCGACTTCCATTCCGCAGGCAACCCGTCAGCGCCGCCGATGACAAAGACTATGTCCCGGCCATCGCGCTCGGCCTTCTCCAGCAACGAAACGAACCCAGCAGAATCCAGCGCTCTCCCGGCCGGATCCAGCAGAATCTTTGAAGCCGACGGGTGTTTAGCCCAAGGATCGAAGCGCAGCGGATGAATCTCACGCATCTCGCACTTGGCGAAGCGTGTGGAGCGTTTCATGTATTCGTCGGCCATCGCGTTGGCGTGCTTGTCGCGCGCCTTGCCGATGTAATAGAGCAGGACCTTCACGCTTTGCGAAAGAACGGGATGCCGTTGCGATCCTCGATGAACTCGACGCGATCGTCGATGGCGACACGTTCGCCATCAATACGCGCGGTGAGGCGTCCCCCTTCTTCGAGCGACACGATCGCCAGTTGATACGGCGCGTCGGCAACGAACTGTTCCGGCGCTGCGTGGACTACAGTTTCCGTATAGACAATTCCGCTTTTCACGCGATCCCCAAAATTGTGACGACGGCGGTGGCTCCAGAGCCGCCCAAGTTCTGCGCCAATCCCAAAGAGTGGCGCTCGAGCTGGCGTTCTCCGGCTTCGCCGCGGATTTGGTAGACCAGGTCGCAAATCTGTCCCACGCCGGTTGCGCCCACCGGATGTCCTTTGGACTTCAACCCGCCACTGGTATTGATGGGAAGCGGACCCGTCAGCCGCGTGCAGCCCGCCAAAGCGTACGGACCGCCCTCGCCTTTCTTCACAAATCCCAAATCCTCGGAAGCGATGATCTCCGCGATGGTGAAGCAATCGTGCACTTCGGCGAATTGGATGTCTTGAGCTGTGATCCCGGCCATCTTGTAGGCCTTCTGCGCGGCAGCGGCGACAGCGCCAAAAGTCGTGATGTCTTCCTTCTGATCGAGCGCTACATAGTCGGAAGTCTGCGCGATCCCCAAGACCTTCACCGGATGGCTGGTGAATTCCGCTGCGCGTTCGAGAGGGGCGATCAGCACCGCCGCCGCCCCGTCACTGATCAAGGAGCAATCGAAAACCGTCAGCGGTTCGGCGATGGGCTTACCTTTAAGCGCCTGCTCCATCGTGATCACCTTGCGCATGTGGGCCAGCGGATTCTTGGCCCCGTTCTCGTGATTCTTCACCGCGACAGCAGCCATTTGCTCCCGGGTGGTCCCGTACTGATACATGTGACGCCTGGCGATCATGGCAAACAGTGCGGGGAATGTCGCCCCCGCGCGTACCTCGCCGCAGGTATCGCCTGCGCCAGCCAGGATCTCAGTCACTTTCGGGGTAGTCTGCGAGGTCATCTTCTCGACCCCGGCTACCAGCACCACGTCGTTGAGTCCGGCGGCGACGCTCGATACCGCGTGATAGAAAGCCGACCCGCTGGACGCGCATGCCGCCTCAAAGCGTGTGCAGGGGACGCCGGGGATGCCCATCGCGCCAGCAATGTAAGGCGCCAGATGGTTCTGCCCCACAAAAGAGGGCCCCGCAAAGTTGCCGAGATAATAAGCCTCTACTTGTGAGGGACTTACGTGGGCGTCCGCCAGGCATTTCTCCCCTGCTTCTACGGCGAGCGAACGCAGATCTCTGTCAGGGAATGCGCCGAAAGCCGTTTTGCCGATGCCAATGATTGCTACAGGCCTCATATATGATTAGGATAGCGCCGCCGATACGACAGATTCAGGTGCACGCTTGGGTTGTTGGGATCGTCATGCTGGTGTAAGGGCGGAAATGCCCTGAACGGCATGAGCACGCTATCGGTAACGTTTGAACGCCATCTAGAACGACGCATGAGCGAGACTCCAGGCTCGACCCGATACGACGCGGCGACGCTCGCCTCCGAAGCGCAAACCAGGTTTGTGTCCGAGAATATGCGCCGCGTGTTCCTGCTAATCTATCGCATCGTCGGCAACGTGGCCGACGCGCAGGACCTTACGCAGGAAGCCTTTATCAAAGCGCTGCAGCGCCAGGATCAGCTCAAGGACTTGAATAAAGCCGCGCACTGGCTCTCGCGCATCGCCAGCAACACAGCCATCGATTTCCTGCGCCGTTCGGGCCGCGTGAGTTTCTCCGAGCTTGATGAGATGCCGGAGCTGGTTGCGGTTTCTACAATGGAGAGTCCGGAGCAGATGGTGCTGCGCAGCGAGCGCCGCGAACATCTGGAATCGGGTTTGGAAATTCTGACGGACCGGGAGCGTACCGCTCTGCTGCTGCGCGACGTGGAAGATCTGCCCGCCGAAGAAGTCGCCGAGCGTTTGAATTGCTCCAAGGCAACCGTGCGGTCCCACATCGCCAATGCCCGGGTGAAGCTGCGGAAACATTTTTCGCGGCCCCAGCGGCGAGGGCAATCATGAGACATCCGGTTGAATCCGAAATAGCCTTATATTCCGCCGGCGATCTGCCGCTGTGGCGCGGTGCTGTAGTCCGCCTGCACGTATCCGGCTGCGCCACTTGCCAGGACCGCATCGAAGCTTACCGGACAGATCGGCTATCGGTTCGCGAGCTTGCAGTGGATATGCCCACGGGCGTGAATTGGGATCGCCTGGCGGCAGAAATGTCGGCCAATGTGCGCGTGGGCTTGGAGGCGGGTGAATGCGTGGCGCCGCGGGTCCGTAAACCCGCGTTGGCTGCAGGATGGCGTGTGGCCTTGGTCGCCGCAGGAGTCACGGTTCTGCTGGTGAGCGCCTGGTGGCTGAATATGCCACGGGCAGAGAGCGTTGCTCTAGGCCGGGTTGTAAAGAAGATCGCTCAGGCACGGCCGTGGCAGGGCGGAATTCTGGCGGTTGAGGACGGCGGGCCGCTGGTGGAAGTTTCCGCGGCAGGAATTCAAGTGCAGCAGAATGGCGGCACGTTGGGCATG
>CAZDGT010000472.1:0-9333 GCA_964504905.1 uncultured Bordetella sp.
CCGAGAAAGGCGGCGGGAAATTCGTGATGGCCCACATGAAAGACGACGCCCGCTGCGACGCCCGGGTGAAGGAATTCAAAGCCACCGTTCGATGCATCCCACTAGAGGACCACTATGATGGGCCTGGAAAATGCATTGTCACCGGAGAACCGGTGGATCGCCGCGTGGTGATCGCCAAGTCGTACTAGCCTGCCATTCCTTCGGTGAGGCGGCGGGAGTAGAATAGGCCCGTTATGAAATATACAATCGCTCTGCTCTTTGCGGTGGCGCTCGCAGCGCAGGATCACCAGCACGCGCGCATGGTGCACGGTGTCCCGGGCGGCGTGCCGGAGTTATGCGCCGACGCCACGATCGGCAGTGTTGCGAACGGCGCGTGGTCCAATCCGGCGACCTGGTCGGCGAAGAGAGTGCCCGGTGCGGACGACCGTGTGAACATCGCAGCGGAGCATAACGTTGTCTATGACGTATCGAGCGACGCCAAGATCGCCTGCGTGGATGTGCGCGGACACCTCAGCTTCGCGACCGGCGCGAACACGCGGCTGAAAACCAACAATCTAATGGTGTGGGAAGAGGGCTACCTCGAGATCGGCAGCGCCGCGAAGCCGATTGACGCTAACGCGATTGCGGAGGTCGTCATCGCGGATCAGAGGATCGACCGCAAGCTAGACCCGGCCGAGCTGGGCGCGGGTATCGAGAGCCTGGGCAAGATCAGCATGCACGGCGCAGTGAAGACTCCGGCATTTGCGCGGCTGGCCGCCGAGCCTTTGGCGGGACAGACAGCCCTCACGCTTGAAAGGGTAGCGGAATCCTGGAAGGCCGGCGACCACATCGTGCTTCCGGACACGCGCCAGTTGCGCGACAACCAGCGTGGCGAAAACTACCGTGCGCAGGATGAGAAGGTGGAGATCGCGTCCGTGAACGGCACTCAAGTGACGCTCACCACCGCTCTCAAGTTCGATCATAAGGGAGCTCACAGCGGGGACGGCAAACTCGAGTTCCTGCCGCATGTCGGCAATATCAGCCGCAACGTTGTAGTGCGTTCGGAGAATCCAGCAGGGACGCGCGGGCACATGATCTTCATGGCGCGTTCGGAGATCGATCTCCGTTATGTGGAAGTGCGTGAGATGGGCCGCACGAAACTGGGTGTGCTCGATAACACCGAGTTTGACAACGATGGCAAGTTGCAAAAGCTCGGCGCCAATCAGATCGGGCGCTACGCGATTCACTTCCATCACAACTTTGGACCAAAGCAGACACCAGCCAATGGCTATCAATTTACGCTCATAGGTAACGCCGTGGACAGCGCGCCCAAGTGGGGCGTTACGGTGCACAACAGCCATTACGGCCTGGTGCAGGATAACGTGGTTTACAACACGCACGGCGCTGGTATCGTGACTGAAGACGGCACCGAAAGCTTCAACGTCTTCGATCACAATTTCGCGATGCGTTCGGGAGGCTCCGGCGATTTCGCGCCGCGTAGCGGGTACAGTGGAGCCGCGGCGGACCCGGGCGGCGAAGGCGCGGGTTTCTGGTTCCGCGGCCCTAACAACTACATCCGCAACAATGTGGCTGCCAACGCCGATACCTTTGGTTTCGGGCTGGCAGCGGGCGCGCTGGGCGACGTGCACATCCCGGCGTTCAAGGGTGCGGACACCAGCATCGACAAAGAAACCAAGGTGATCGACACCACCGATGCGGCGGTGCTCGAATTCACTGGTAATGAAGCTTATGGAGCGATCCAGACCGGAGTTGCGTTGGGATGGAACGGAACCGTCAGCAATTTCCGCGCATGGAATCCGTCACGGCATGGCCTGACGGCCACGCCTACCGACAAGCTCACCGTCGATACCATCACGGTGCGCGGTGACCCCTCGATTCTGTCGAACGAGTTTGAGAGCCCGGCCGGTGTGTGGGTGGGCGACTATCTGGCCAAGAGCGTCACGATCCGCAACGCTAATGTACAGGGAATGCGAACCGGCGTCACCAGCCCGTTTTTTAAGTCCAACCAGAAGCCCGAGCCGGGGCGCGGTGATGGTTCGATCAGTATCGAGAACGGCTACTTCCGCGACTACTTGGGAGTGGTGGTTGCCACCGCCTACCGCGCCAATTCAGACAATGACAAGCCGGTGAAGACTGCCGTTGTGCGAGGCTCAGTGTTTGAGCCGCTGGGCAACGTGAACGCGAGCCAGATGAATCCTCCTGCGGCGGTGTCCATGAACTATCGCATGGCGCCGGGCGACGGCTCGCCGCGCGATCCCATCTTCATTTACGACTTCAATAAGAAGCCAGGCGACAACTTCAAGGTGTATTACTCGCTCGAAGCCCCGCCGACGGTGGCGCCCTGCAATGAAAGCCGCGCGGGCATCGACGGATGGGCGTGCAAATAGCCTAGGCCTGAGGCTTCACAAGTCCTTTTTTCTCCAGCCAACCGCGGGTGCGCCGAACCAGCGCGTGATCGGTTCCCAGCAGCGCCGCGCCCGCCAGGATCAGTGGAATTCCGGGAAGAAGGGGCAGCAGGCAACCCGCAATGCCCACAGCCACCAAAGTCAGTCCCGAAATCTCGCGCAATCTCTCGGACATTCGATCAAACTTCCCATCCTCAGTTTACCGTGCCTTGCCGCAGGCGTTGCCCGCAGCCGCTCACTTCTGGAGGGTTCAGATCCCCAACTGGGCGCAAGTACGCTCAAAAAACCCGTCCGTCATGCCGGCAATGTAGTCGCACACCAAGCGGTGCAGAGGCTCGTTCACGGACTCTTCACGATACGCGGCAGGCATGAGCTCCGGCCGCTCCAGTAGCATTTGGAATAGTTTTTCGATCCGCCCCACGGAGCGTTGGCGTTCCTGCAGCAGTTGTTCCGACTCATACACTTGCGCGCGGAGAAAGCGTTTCAATTGCGCCGCGCCCTCTGCCGCGGCGGGAGTGAATCGGACGATGCGTTCGGGATGAGCCCGCACGGCTTCCACATTTGGCAGCCCTCGCGCGGCCGCCACGGTGCCTTCGAGCAGCCCGGAAACCAGCCAGTCAATCAATCCACGCACCACTTCATGCATACGGACACGTTCGGGAGCTCCAGGGAACTGCATGTTTGCGGCTTCGTCCAGTTCGCGGAACTTATCGGAAGCACGGCAGGCGGCATCAATGGTCACCAATCCGGCATGGTAGCCGTCATCAAGATCGGCGGTATCGTAGGCAATCTCATCGCAAGCGTCAATCAACTGCGCTTCAAGCGGGGGGCGCAATCCCGGAAGGTATTCGTCTAGCTCGGGTATCTCACCGCGCTCGAAGTCGCGCGAATGTTTGGCAATGCCTTCGCGTACCTCGAACGTCAAGTTCAATCCGGGGAAGCGCGCATAGCGGCTCTCAAAAGATTCCACAATGCGCAGGGCCTGCAGGTTGTGATCGAAACGCTCGCCGAAGGGTCGCATCAGGCGGTCCAGTTGCTCTTCGCCCGAATGCCCGAACGGTGGATGACCGATATCATGGGCCAGCGCCAGGGCTTCGGTAAGGTCTTCATCCACGCCCAGAACGCCGGCCATGGTGCGCGCAATTTGCGAGACCTCAATGGTATGGGTCAGGCGGTTGCGAAAGTGATCTGAGACTCCGGCGGTGAACACTTGCGTCTTGTTTTCCAGGCGGCGGAAGGCCCGAGCATGAACCACGCGGTCGCGATCACGCTGGAATGGGTTGCGGTAGGGATGCGGCAGCTCGGGATAGCGGCGGCTCCGGGAAGCTTCGAGCGGGAACCGCAAGTGAGCGAGTGCGGCGGGCAGGGTTACTCCGTGCGGGTCATTATTATTTTGCCGCTGGGGTGCCCGCTGGCCCGAGGCTGCCGAGATCCGCAATGGCGGTGCGGCTTATGGCTGCGCGGGTGGATGTGCTCAGCGGATCCAGCAATTTACGCGCTTCCGCGGGGTTGGATTTTGCCAATAACTCCGCCAGCGCCAGAGTCGCTTGCTCCTTGGACACGGTAGCTGCCGGATTGGCGACCGCGTCGCGCAGCACTTTTTCGGCATCCGCCGTCTTGCCCTCGGATATGTAGATTTGCGATAACGACATGCGCGCCAAGGCCGCGTAGGGTTTCGGCCCGTCTGCGACGACTCGTTTGTAGCGCTTCTCGGCTTCATCCTGCTGGCCTTGATCCAGGGCGTAGCTGGCCAGATACATATCGGCTATGGCGCCTTCCTGGGTTCCGCTGTACTTACTGGAAAGCTCCGTGAACGCCTGCACCTTGGCGGTGGTTTTTTCGGCTTCGGTCTCGTAGTGCAAGTTGGTGGGCTGAACATTGGCGCCGGTGGTGGCATCGTCGAAGCGGAGAGCCTTCGCCAGCGCTTCCTGGCGGACCACGGCTTGCGAGCGGTTGTAATACATTACGCCCACGGCGATCAGGATGACGGCTATGACGACCGCGCCATAGCGCACCACCTGCATCTTATGCAGCGAGGTCCACTCGAAAACGTCGATGACTTCTTCGGCGAACTTATCGGTTTTCAGATCTTTACGTGTTTGACGATCCAAGCGAAAACTCCTGGGAATGACGCGATTTTCAGTGTATCATGCAGCGGGCAAGCCATCACTCATCACCGGCAAACTGATTCAGCACCAGCAAAAAGCACATGATGATCATGGGGGTCCAGGCCAGCGCGTACAGAAACGCCTTGAGCGGAGGAATTTGATGATAGACATTCCGTTCCTTGTTCATTATCAGGACCGCTGCGTAGCGGACGATGCTAGCCACAAAATACGCTAACACCAAGAAAACTGCATACCCCGCCAACGGAATCATGTCAGGCGATATATCGGCAATGGCCCGGGCCGCCGATACGCCGATGCTCAAATGGACCCACTACCCCACCCCCGGTAGGTTTGACAACCTTCCGCCGGGATGTGCTATTCTCGTAGAGGTTTTGGCGAGTTGACCTTCTGCTCCCGTGCTACCGCTCTTCGTATGGAGAGTCCGGCCGGGGGCCGGCCCCGAGGCTCTGACAGTTTCTACGCTGTTGTGAGTATGGGCTAGTCCGAAGTCTCTACCCTTCGCTGGTGTTGTTGTCCGTTCGTTTTTTGGGAATGTGTGAGGCTGCAGGCGTGCTTCCGTTTCCGAGGTATTTCGCAGTTTTTTCATTCTTGGGAGAGTACAAGTTCGTGCCGACTTTCAATCAGCTGGTGCGCAAAGGCCGCAAGGCTACGCGCTATAAGACGGCGAGCCCGGCGCTGCAGGCGTGTCCGCAGCGTCGCGGGGTTTGCACTCGTGTGTACACCACTACGCCGAAGAAACCCAACTCGGCGTTGCGCAAAGTGGCGCGCGTGCGCCTCACCAATCAAATTGAAGTAACCACTTATATCCCCGGCGTTGGCCACAACCTGCAGGAGCACTCGATCGTGCTGATCCGCGGCGGCCGCGTTAAGGATCTTCCGGGCGTCCGCTATCACGTAGTGCGCGGAACGCTCGATACCGCCGGTGTCGCCGGCCGCTTGCAGAGCCGCTCCAAGTACGGAGCCAAGCGCCCGAAGGGACCCAAGGGAGGCGCGAAGTAGCCTATGCCACGCAGACGCAGACCTGAATCCCGCGAGATCCTGCCGGACCCGTTGTATGGGTCAACCCTGGCCGAGAAATTCGTCAACAACATGATGTGGGATGGCAAAAAGGCCGTCTCGCAGAAGATCTTCTACGAAGCCATGGATAAGATCAAGGAACGTTCCGGCGACGATCCGTTGAAGCTGTTCAAGAAGGCGGTTGAGAACTGCAAGCCGCTGGTGGAAGTGAAGACGCGGCGCGTGGGCGGCGCCAACTATCAGGTTCCGGTGGAAGTTCCGAATAATCGCCGCACCAGCCTGGCGATCCGCTGGATTTTGATCAATGCCCGTTCGCGTCCGGAAAAGACCATGCCAGAGAAGCTGGCGAATGAATTAAACGACGCTGCCAATTCGCGAGGCGGCGCAATCAAAAAGAAAGACGACGTCCATCGTATGGCCGAGGCCAACAAAGCCTTCGCGCACTATCGCTGGTAACTGGTAAAGCAAGAGAGTTTTTATGGCCCGTACAGTAGCACTCGAGAAAATGCGCAATATCGGCATCATGGCCCACATCGATGCCGGGAAAACCACAACCACGGAGCGCATTCTCTATTACACGGGCCGTACCTATAAGATTGGCGAGGTCCACGAAGGTACGGCGGTGATGGATTGGATGGAGCAGGAGCAGGAGCGGGGTATCACCATTACCTCGGCCGCGACCACCTGCCAGTGGCAGGATTGCACCATCAATATTATCGATACGCCCGGACACGTTGACTTTACCGCTGAAGTAGAGCGCAGCCTGCGCGTGCTGGACGGCGCTGTCGCCGTGTTCGACGCTGTGGCGGGTGTGCAGCCGCAATCTGAAACTGTTTGGCGCCAGGGCGACAAGTATCACGTCCCCCGCATTTGCTTCATCAATAAAATGGACCGCGTCGGCGCGGACTTCTATCGTTCCGTCGGCACGATTGTCGATCGCTTGAAGTGCAAGCCGGTGGCGATTCAGTTGCCGGTGGGCGCTGAGGAAAAATTCCTGGGCGTGGTGGATCTGGTAACTATGACGGCGCGCATCTGGCGCGACGATTCGCTAGGCGCAGAATACGACGATGGTCCGATTCCCGAAGATCTCGCGGACCTGGCAAAGGAATATCGCGACAAGCTGGTGGAGGCGGTTTCCGAAGCCGACGAAACCGGCCATCTGTTCGAGAAATTCGTCGAAGGCACGGCCATCACGGAGCAGGAGTTGCGTGAAGGCATCCGCGTAGCCACCATCGCGCAGAAGATTTTCCCGGTCGTCTGTGGAACGGCGTTCAAGAACAAAGGCGTCCAGAACATGCTGGATGCCGTAGTAGCGTATCTGCCTTCGCCGCTCGACGTTCCGCCGATGAAAGGCACCGAAGTCGACGACAAGACCAAGGAAATCGTGCGCAGGCCGGATGATTCAGAGCCATTTTCGGCGCTGGTCTTCAAGATCATGACCGACCCATTCGTGGGCCAGTTGGCGTTTATTCGCGTATATTCGGGCAAGCTGAATTCCGGCGAAGGCGTCTTTAACGTCGCCAAGGGCCGCAAGGAGCGCATTGGCCGCCTGGTGAAGATGCACGCCAATAAGCGCGAAGACATCACGGAAGTGCTGGCTGGCGATATCTGCGCTGTGGTCGGACTGAAATCTGTTTCGACCGGCGACACCATTTGCGATGAGAAGGCTCCAGTGATTCTGGAGTCAATCGACTTCCCGGCTCCGGTGATTCAGCTCGCTATCGAGCCCAAGACCAAGGCCGATCAGGAAAAACTGGGCATGGCCATCGCCAAGCTGGCGCAGGAAGATCCCACGCTCAAAGTTTCGACCGATCCCGATACCGGGCAGACCATTCTGGCCGGCATGGGCGAGTTGCACCTGGAAATTATCGTCGACCGCATGCAGCGCGAATTCAGCGTGGGCGCGAACGTCGGTAAGCCGCAGGTGGCGTATCACGAAACCATTCGCCAGATCGGCCAGGCGGATTACACGCATAAGAAGCAGACCGGCGGCAGCGGCCAGTACGCGCGCGTGAAATTGCGTATCGAGCCGACGCCCGGCGTAGAGTTCGAGTTCGATAACGAAGTCACCGGCGGTAACATCCCCAAGGAATTCATACCGGCCATTCAAAAGGGCGTGGTGGAAGCGCTGGAGCACGGAATTCTGGCGGGCTATCCGATGTCGAATGTGAAGGTCGTGGTGTTCGACGGCGACTATCACGATGTGGATTCGTCGGAAATGGCGTTCAAGATCTGCGCTTCTATTTGCATCAAGGAAGCCGCCCGCAAAGCCAAGCCAGTATTGCTGGAGCCGGTGATGCGCGTCGAAGTCGTGGTGCCCGACGAATACATGGGTTCGGTGAACGGCGATCTGATTTCGCGCCGCGGACGACTGGAAGGCACTGAGATTTTGGGCAGCACGCACATCATCAAAGCGATGGTCCCGCTGTCGGAAATGTTTGGTTACGCGACCGAGCTCCGTTCGCGGACGCAGGGGCGCGGGGCGTTCACCATGCACTTCGGGCAATACGAAGAAGTGCCGCGCAGCATTGCCGAAGAAATCGTAAGCAAGGCGCAAGGAAAAGTAGCGAGTTAGACTTCTCATTCACTTGAGTTCAGGAGACCGGTAAAAACATGGCGAAGGAAAAATTTGATCGCAGCAAGCCGCACGTAAACGTGGGGACGATCGGGCACATCGATCACGGCAAGACGACGTTGACGGCGGCGATCACCAAGACATTGGCGAAGCACAATCCGAAGGTGCAGTTCCGGAGCTTCGATTCGATCGACAACGCGCCGGAAGAAAAAGCACGCGGAATCACGATTGCGGCGGCGCACGTGGAATACGAGACGCCGAACCGGCACTACGCACACGTGGATTGCCCGGGCCACGCCGATTACATCAAGAACATGATCACCGGCGCGGCGCAGATGGACGGCGCGATTCTGGTTGTCGCCGCGACCGACGGCCCCATGCCGCAGACCCGCGAGCATATCCTGCTGGCCCGCCAAGTGGGCGTGCCCTACATCGTGGTCGCGCTGAACAAAGTGGACATGGTGGACGATCCGGAATTGCTGGAGCTAGTGGAACTGGAAGTCCGCGAGCTGTTGACCAGTTACGGATTCCCTGGTAACGACCTGCCGGTAGTGAAGGTCAGCGCTTTGGGCGCTTTGAACGGCGAAGACAAGTGGGAAAAGACGGTCGACGAGCTGATGGAAGCGGTCGACAAGTACGTTCCGATGCCGGAGCGCGTAATTGATCGCCCGTTCCTGATGCCGATTGAAGACATCTTCTCGATTCAGGGCCGCGGCACGGTAGTCACGGGACGTATCGAACAGGGGATCTGCAAGGTCGGCGAGGAAATGGAAATCGTGGGTTTCCGTGACACTCGCAAGACGGTGGTCACCGGCGTCGAAATGTTCAAGAAGCTGCTGGACGAAGGCCGGGCGGGCGATAACGTCGGCCTGCTGCTGCGCGGTATTGAAAAAGACGATGTCGAGCGCGGGCAGGTGATCGCGAAGCCGGGTTCGATCAAGCCGCACAAGAAGTTCAAGGGCGAAGTTTACGTATTGAGCAAGGATGAAGGCGGGCGGCACACTCCGTTCTTCAAGGGCTACCGGCCGCAGTTTTACTTCCGGACCACGGACGTGACCGGAGTGGCGCAGTTGCCGGCGGGTATGGAGATGGTGATGCCGGGCGATAACGTACAGCTCGAGATCGAGCTGATCACGCCCATCGCCATGGACAAGGGCTTGCGCTTCGCCATCCGCGAAGGCGGACGCACGGTGGGCGCCGGTACGGT
>CAZDGT010000473.1:0-1791 GCA_964504905.1 uncultured Bordetella sp.
GTGCGTCAGGACACTTCAGCCCTAACTCCTTGGCCAGTGCCTGACTCACTTCGACGCCGTGTGTTCCCAGCGCGGCCAGTGTCCCGCTCGCGCCTCCGAACTGTAGATAAAGCGCTTCCGTGAAACGGCTGTCGACGCGCCACCATCCACGGCGTAAAGCCGCAAACCATCCAGCCGCCTTCAATCCGAAAGTAATCGGAGGCGCCGGTTGCAGCAGCGTGCGCCCTAGCATCACGGTGTTCGCGTGCTCGTCGCTCAGGCGCCGCAACGCGCGTTGGATCCGTTCGTGATCCGCCGCAAGTACAGTGCGACATTGCTCGAGCAACAACACGAGCGCGGTATCGACGACGTCCTGACTGGTCGCACCCCAATGTACGAAACCAGCGGCGTCAGGGTCCTTCGCGCGGACTCTTTCCTTCAATGCATTGACCAGCGGAATCGCGGGAGTGCCGGCGCGCAACGATTTTCTTGTGAGTTCCGCCGCGTCGAATTCATCGGGCTGCGCCGCCGCCGCGATGATATCAGGTACATGCGTCGGAATTACGCCAAGGCGAGCCTCCACTCGCGCCAGCGCCACTTCGAAATCGAGCATCGCCCGTAGCACGTTCGCATCGGAAAATACGCGCGAGAGCGCTTCGGTGGCCGCCAGGCTCTCCATGAATCGCATGAACTGATCTTACACGTCGAAGAAAACGGTTTCCGCTTCGCCTTGCAGATGGATCTCGATGGCCCAGGAGTTCGCTTGTCCCGCGACGGGCTTCGCGAGGAGCGTGTCTCGCCGGCCTTCGGGAACCAAACTGAGTACCGCATCCTCCGCGTTCGATGCCTCACCAGCGAAATATACCCGCGTACGAAGCGGCTTTCCCAGCCCTCTAGCAAAGAGTGTGACGTTGATATGTGGGGCCTGCTGATTGATGCGTCCTGGCTTGACCGTCTCGAAGATGCAAACACCGTTGGCGTCCGTCTCCAGGCGGCCAAATCCACAGAATTTCGTATCGGCGGAGTTGCTCTGCGGATCCAGCGGATGCTGGTAGCGCCCCTGCGAATCCGCCTGCCACAGCTCGATCATGGAATCGCCGGGTGTTGGCAGACCTTCGCCATCGATCACTCGAAACGCCAGTTGGATTCGCTCTCCCTGCGCGCCATCGGCCGCCAGGACGCCCAGAGCCTGATTCGTAGTCAAACCAAAATTGAAAAATGGCCCCACGGTTTGCGAGGCGGTCGGAATCAGCGTCATCGTGCGTGCTCCTCAAAGGGAGTGGCCGCTCTGCCGCGCAATACAATATCGAAGCGGTAACCCATGGCCCACTCGGGCTCAGTGAGAGATAGATCGAAGGACGACACCAATCTCTGCCGCGCGCCTTCATCCGCGATCGAATGCAGAATAGGATCGATCGCCATCAACGGGTCGCCAGGAAAATACATCTGCGTCACCAGGCGGCTTAGCAGCGATGCTCCGAATAGCGAGAAGTGGATGTGCGCCGGCCGCCATGCATTGGGATGATTGCGCCACGGATAAGCGCCGGGCTTAATAGAAACGAATCTGTAGTTGCCGGCGTTGTCGGTCATCGTGCGGCCGGCACCGAGAAAATGTGGATCGAGCGGCGCAGGGTGGCTGTCTCGGGAATGGCGATAGCGGCCGGATGAATTCGCCTGCCATACTTCCACCAGCGCGTTCGGGACTCCGCGGCCGTCTTCATCGAGCACGCGCCCCGCTACAATGATTCGCTCCCCCAGCGGCGGGTCTGCGAAGTGACGTGTGAGATCGTTATCGGTTTCGCCGATAGGATT
>CAZDGT010000474.1:0-1592 GCA_964504905.1 uncultured Bordetella sp.
CATAGATGAAGGGCTTCTCGTAGTCGGTGCAGGGCGATTGCCGCAGCATGTAGAAGTTCGGATTGTATTCGTGAACATAGTATTCTTCCATCTCCATGCAGCGGGGGCTGGCGGTTAGCCAGCGGTCCGGCAGCTTGCCGGGTTCCAATCCGGCGCCATCGGGCTGAGGCGCCTGTGCCCAGGTAATCGCGGCCATCAAAAATAGCGCGAGCCATGACGAAGTCATTGGTGTTTCTCCAGTTTTTGGGATTTGGCGCAGACGGGGCAATCCAGCTACAACGCGGAAGGCAGGTAATTCACAATACCGAGACCAGCATGATGGTGTCAATGACGGCTATAATGCATTGAGTCGGCGAGGCGCTGCAGACACCCGCGCCGGACTTCAGATCTATGATCCTTCCGGCGTCGCAAGCCGCCACATTGGCGCTTCTTGTGATCTCCTTCGTCTGTTGGGGATCCTGGGCAAATACCTTGAAGCTGGCCGGTAAGTGGCGCTTCGAACTCTATTACTACGACTTTGCGATTGGCTTTGGCCTGCTGGCAGTGCTAGCCGCATTCACCGGCGGATCGCTGAACTCGGCCGAGTTGACCTTCCAGGATAACTTCCTGATTACCGGCTACCGGAACATCGCCTACATGATGGCTGCAGGCGTCATTTTTAACCTGGGAACCATGTTGCTCACGGCTGCAATGTCCATCGCCGGCATGGCGCTGGCCTTCACCATCGCATTCGCCACCGCACTCGTGGTTTCAACCGCGCGAAATCTTCTCTTTGAAGTGCCCACCGGCATGCTGCTGTCGCTGAGCGGCAGCGGACTTCTGCTGGCGGCGCTCGTGCTGGCGGCTTTCGCTTATAGCAACTATCTGGACGCGCAAGCAGCCGCCGCCAGGAACGTCCCTCTGCAGGTAGACCCTCGGGCCAAGTCGGCTCAGCGTGCCCCGCGGCCTCCCGGAGCGGGACGTGCAGTTGCGCTTGCCGTAGCAGGCGGAATTGCTTTGGGTTTGTTCCGCCCCTTGGTCGAGGCAGGGCGCGAAGGGGAAACCGGCGTCGCGCCTTACGGCGCCGCTCTGTTGTTCGCCGTCGGCATTCTCGGCAGCACGGCGATACTCGGTCCGTTTTTTGTCAATTTTCCGGTGGCCGGTGGCCCACTAGGAATGGGGGATTATTTCAAGGGCGCCGGCAAACAGCATCTACTGGGGCTCATCGGAGGCGCCACCGCGGGCATAGCGTTTCTCTCTGCTGCTTTGGCGCTCGCAGCGCCACCATTCTTGAGAACCACAGCCATGCCTGGCTTTGCGCTAAGCCAGGGCGGTCCGGTGCTGGCCGTCGCCTGGGGCTTGTACGTATGGCGTGAATTCAAGAGTGCGGACGAGCGGACCCGCCTTATGCTCCAGTTCTCACTCGTCCTTCTGGCCGCGGGCGTGTCCCTATTGGCGGTGGCAAGGCGGTAACGGCGGATTATCGGCTCCACGCTGCAGGCTCCGGTTTCGTCTAAGCTGGTAAGGTTCGTGTCTAAACTCTCTATTAGTCAAATCTTGGTGCTGCTTGCTGGGGGGCTGCCTGCCTGCGGCGCCGAAAATGCGGTGCTATC
>CAZDGT010000475.1:0-8312 GCA_964504905.1 uncultured Bordetella sp.
TGTCGATCCCAAGCATTCGCAGCAATATGCCGACCAGTTCTTGAAGATCCGTATGGGAATCGACGACAGCTTCCGGGCCCTGGAGGCATCGGCGCAAGGCGATCAGGAGAAAGCAGCGCTGGAGCGCCTCCGAGAGGAAGTCGAAACCCATCTGGATCCCACCCGGATCGTCCTGGACTTGACCCTCGCGGGTGAGAATCCCCGCCGCGCCGAATTCCTGCAGGAAAGGTTGCGGCGTCGAGAGCAGATCGTAGCTCTCGCGAGCGGAGTCGAAAAGATGATGACCGAAAATTTCTCGCGCGAAAGAGAACGGATTACCAAAGCCGACGAAGAGTTTCGGGCTTCGCTGGCCTGGACAGCCGGATTGGCGCTCGTGCTCGGATTCGGAATCGCCGGCATTACGCTGGCTCGCATGGTTGTGCTCGAAAGCCAATCCCAAATAGCCGAATCGGAATTGCGGCGACTATCCACGCAGGTGCGTACCGCCCAGGAGAAGGAGCGAAAATACCTGTCGCGCGAATTGCATGATCAGGTCGGCCAAATGCTAACCGGCCTGCGCATGGAGTTGTCAAGTATCGCCCAAGCTCACGGCGACGCCGATGGTGAACTTTTCTCGCGTATCAAACATGCCAACAGCAATGTGGAGCAAACTCTTCGAGTGGTTCGCAACATCGCTATGTTGCTGCGCCCTTCCATGCTGGACGATCTGGGCCTGGCCCCGGCAATACTCTGGCTAACTAAGGAAATGTCGCGGTCAAGCGGCATGGAGATCGAGGCCAAGGTGGATCCTGCGCTGGATCACCTTCCTGATACCCACCTGACCTGCCTCTACAGGGTGGTTCAGGAAGCCCTGACAAACGTTTCCAAGCATGCAGGAGCGCACAAGGTTGAAGTCTCCCTGAAGGCCACAGGTGAATGGGTCGTTGGCTCAATCGAAGATAATGGCTGCGGATTCGACACAGGAGCGGTCCGCCGCGATGGTTTGGGCTTGGTAGGCATGGACGAAAGGATACGGGAACTGGGTGGACATTTTCGAGTGATCTCCGTGGCGGGGCAAGGCACCAGGGCGGAATTCCGTTTGCCGATTCCGAAATCAGGCGTGCGAACGGGGACGGAGAAGACTGCAAAGGAGATAAGGGATGATTCGCATCCTGATCGCGGACGACCACGGGATCGTACGGACCGGATTGAAACTTCTGCTTGACCGCATTCCCGAGATGGAAGTAGTCGGCGAGGCTGCGGATGGCCGTGAAGCCGTTCGTCTCACTGCGGCACTCCGGCCTGACATTGTCATCATGGACATCGCCATGCCGCTGTTGAACGGCTTGCAGGCAGCCCATGTGATGCGCGAGAACGCGCCTGTCGGCGTGATCTTCCTTAGTATGCACACTGACGAGAGCTACATCGTGAAAGCACTCGATGCTGGAGCGCGCGGCTATTTACTCAAGGACAATGCGGACGAAGACATTGAGCGTGCCATCCTAGCCGTTGCCGTCGGGAAGCCATTCTTCTCTCCGGCGATTGCCCGGGCATTGGTTGAGGATGACGCACGAATGATGGGAAAGCGGCGCGTCAAGGATTCCTATGATCTGTTAACGGAACGGGAGCGAGAGATCCTGCAGCTCCTGGCGGAGGGAAAATCGAACAAGGAAGCGGCTTGGGTTCTCAACCTCAGTCCCTATACCGTCGAGACACATCGCGCCCGGCTAATGCAAAAGCTGGGACTCCACAATACGGCTGAGATTGTTCTCTATGCAGTGCGGAAAGGAATTATTACCCCGTGAGGGCGCGTGGCGGATTTGCCGGTCCGGGCTAAGAAAGGCAGCCTCTGTCCTCTCCTATTCGCATCTCGCACTGCTGCGGCACTTCTTTCCGTCGGCTCGCGGAAGCGGCATTCCCAGACTAAGGCGGCCTTATTCATCCATGACGGACGGAGCAGTATCAACGCAGCTTGAAGATCTTAGAACCGGCCGTGTCTAGCGCCGCTTGCTGGGTGGTGGCTCCGATGTCAACTGTGACGAAAGGCCTCATTGATTCCGTGAAGAACATACTGAAGCAACGAATCCATCTTGCGCGCGCCGCCGAAGCGACGGAAAAGAATGTGCAACTGGCGGACGCGGTCTGGCAAACTCGCCGGATCGAGTGCAATCTCACATCTGCAACGGCCATAGACCTGGTTTTGGGCAAGGCACATGTCTAAACCTTTGCTTCAATGAAATCGACCGCTCTCACCACGCCGTTTTCCTGGCCAATCCGCTGCGCCATGTCTTGGGCGCGACGCCGCACTCGTGGATCGTCCATGAATCTGATTGCCTCCGCTACAGAATCCGGGGATAGGGTCTTGCGGTTCAAAGGCGGCGGTCCTAGGCCGAGCTTTGCAATGCATTTCGCCCAGAACGGTTGGTCACCAAAGAAGGGACAGATGGCCGTAGGCTTCCCTGCTCGAAGCGCAGCCGCTGTTGTTCCCGCGCCCCCATGATGAATTACAGCCGCCACCCGCGGAAGGAGCCAATCGTGAGGAGCTTCTGCAATAGTTCTCACATTCGAGGGGAGATTTCGATCTCCCCAAGCGCCGCGGCCACTCGCCAACAGCCCGCGCTTTCCAGTCTTGGCAAGACCCTCTAAAAAGGTCGCGGTGATCTTAAGCGGGTCAATGGCAGGCATGCTTCCGAAGCCTACGTAGATGGGCGGATCACCTTCGGCTAAGAAGGCGGCAAGCTCAAGCGGAGGTTGCCACTCGTCGTGGGGAAGGAACCAATAGCCACTGACAAGAACGTCGTCACCCCAATCGGGCGGTACCGGAAGTACGTGCCGGCTATACGCATAAAGTGTTCCCGCGGTACCGTTCCTGCGCAAGCGGCCCGCTAGGCCAAGAGTCGTAGTTCGCCACCTCCGAACTGTATGGCCGAACAACATGTTTGCCGAATTCGCCATCAGCGAATGGCTCGCGCGGTTCAGTGGACCGAGATTTTCGAACGGCAGAATCGGACTTGGGAATGCAGCGGTTGGCGTGAGCCCTGGCACCGGTGAGGCTAGGATGAATGGGCACGACGTAGCTTCAGCCAGATGAGGAGCGGCAATTGATTTTGGGTGACCCAAGATAAGATTGGGCGTAAATGTTTTCACGGCCTCCCATTCATCATTCATCAGCTGAAACATCAGTGGGCGGACATATTTCAACAACTTGAAGCCGGCGCTGAAGCCCCGCCCTCCGGCAACCGCGGCTTTACCTTGAGGAGAATCCAGCAGATCCAGGAAGTCACCCGGGAGCGGCGCAAACGGTATGCCTCGCTCGGCAACCATGGTCTCAAATTGAACTGGGGCCGCGATCTGGACTTGATGACCTCGCCTCCTCAATTCCAGCGCCAACGCCAAATACGGCTGGACGTCGCCTCGGGTCCCGAGCGTGTGAATGGAAATTCGCATCGCGCAAGGGGCGAACCTAGAGCACCTCGGCCCATTGCGGGGATGCTGTGAAAGCGGCGTGGATCAGCCCTACGTGCGAATAGGTTTGAGGGAAATTGCCCCACATTCGCGGACTGGTAGGATCATAGTCTTCGGAAAGTAGCCCCAGGGGCGACAGCGCTCCATGGATGCGATCGAACACTGCCCGCGCTTCTTCACTTCGTCCGGCAGCGGCTAAAGCCTCGATCAGCCAGAAAGTGCAAATGACGAATGCGACGGAAGGTTTGCCGAAGCCGTCATTTAGGCTATAGCGTTGTAGCCAGCCGTCCCGTCCCAAATCCCTGTGAATTACGTCAATGGTATTGCCTAACCTCGGATCGCCAGGCGGGAGAAAACGCAAACGGACCATCTGAAGCATGGATGCGTCCAGATCCTCTCCATCATAGTGGCCGACGAAACTTTTCTTACTCGCGTTCCAGGACCGTGCGCTGATATCGGCATGGATCCGGTCAGCTGCCGCGTGGAATTCCGCCGCCCGCGCGGGCTCATGCCGATCCGCTATTCGCGCCATCCGGTCCGCCGCCGCCCAACACATCAGGCTTGAGAAGGTCTGGGGCTTCCATTCCGTACGATATTCCCAGATTCCCGCGTCCGGAACGCCGGCCAGCGAAATCGCCTTTCGCGCCAGTTCTTCGATCAAGCGCAATGCCGCCGGAGAACGTTCCGCGCTCATGCGTTCGTCCAGGAAAATGGGCGTCAGTGCCAGCACCATTTCGCCGTAGATGTCATGCTGCGAATGCAAGGCGGCCGCATTCCCAATCCGCACGGGCCCCTCGCCGTTATATCCGGGCCAACTCTCAAGGACTGCTTCCTCCAGGTTCTGCGAGCCGTCAACACGATACAAGGGAGCCAAATTGAGTCCCGGCGCCCCGCCAGCCACATTCAGCAGGAACTGGACGAACTGCTCACGTTCTTCGAACTGCCCCAGCAAGCCAAAGGCATTCAGCACATAATACGAATCGCGCAGCCAGCAATAGCGATAGTCCCAGGTTCGCCCGCTCCTGGGGGACTCAGGAATCGAGGTAGTCATCGCGGCGATGATCGCCCCGGTATCCTCAAAACAATGCAGCTTCAAAGTTAGCGCCGACCGAATCACTTCCTGTTGGAACATTGGCGGGATGTCACACTGCTTCACCCAATGCTGCCAGTAACGCGATGTCTCATTCCAAAATCGTTCACACAAGGGTGCCAAAGGCTCTTCAACCGGCGCACCCCAAGTCAATATCAGGTACTTGCGTCCGGTAAGCGTGAAGGGCTGACCGCCGAGGTAGGAAAGCGGTAGGTCGGTTGTGAGCCGAAGCTGACTGGAGAATCCTTCGAAACGCACATGGTGTGAGCCCTGGAGTACTGGCGGCCGCCCTTTGGACCAACCCAGCCTAGGCTCGCAGACTACAGAAATCCTCGGTGTGCCGTCTATCGGCTCCACGATCCGAATCAATTGCGTCGGCCGGAACGCCCGACCGAACTGCATAAAACGCGGAGCGAAATCAATCACGCGAAAAGTGCCCGTTGAGGTTTGAAAGGTAGTTTCCAATATATTTGTGTTGGTAAGATATCGCTGCGTGCAGGTTTCTCCATTGGCCGGACCGATGCGAAAGCGTCCGCCATTCTCGCCATCTAGCAGGCTGGAACACACCGGTTCCGAGTCAAATCGTGGAAGGCAACACCAGACAATCTCGCCGCTTTTGTGAACCAGGGCCGAAAATTGGCAGTTGCCGATGACTCCCAAGTCCTCAAGCTGCATGTTGGCACCATAGCATAGATGAAAGTGTTTTAATGAAGTATGCCCCGAATGGCTCAGTTTATTCTGGCTCTGCTACTAGGGTTGGCGCTACTGACTTGGGCAGCAACCGGTGTAGTGCAAACGACGGCAAGGGAATGGTTTGAGCGCGACGTCAATTCGCGTGCTCAGTTGGTGCTGACCGGTTCACGGCAATCCCTAGCCAACGCCTGGTACGGGGAACCCAACGACCTCCAAAAGCAGTTGGTGGATCTCGCCCACGACGAACGTGTTATGGGCGCGGCTGCCTGCAACACCGATTTGACGCCTCGATCCAGCACTCCCGGATTTCCGGACGAGTTTAGTTGCTGGGCCGTGGGGAGCCGGCTCCGTGTCGACTCAAATCGGGAGGACGCGGGCCAACTACACGAGTGGAGCACCGTTGCCACACTCCCCACTGGCCGGGTTCATTTGAGTGTGATGCCCATCACGAACCAAGGCCAAGAGCTCGGCTTCGCCATCCTGCTGCACGATTTGAGCTATATCGAGAGGAGAGAGGCCCAAGCACGCACTTTCCTAATTTTTGCCTTTGGCATCCTTGCAGTGCTGGCATTTGGCGTCCCGATGTTCGTTGCCAGGCGTGCACGCCTCGGGTGGAGCCTAGAACTGCGCAACATGCTTCGCGGTGGAGGGCAGCAGAGCCGCGAATTCCAGCCTATTCTGAGCGATGTGCGCGAGTTGGTTGGCCGCATGGCCAACGACCGAGAGGACCTTCCTGGACAATGGACGGCCTTACGTCTTAAACAAACGCTCAATCGGCACCTGCACGGCGAAAAGATTGTCATTCTGGCGAACCGGGAACCGTATATCCATCAGCGCACAGATGGCAGCATTGAAGTTCAACATCCGGCCAGCGGCCTAGTCACGGCACTCGAGCCCGTGATGCGCGCTTGTTCCGGAGTATGGGTCGCGCACGGCAGCGGCAACGCTGATCGTGAAACGGTGGACCGTAACGACCATGTCTCCGTCCCCCCGGGCGAAGAGTCTTACCATATCCGCCGCGTATGGCTCTCTGAGGACGAGCAGCAAGGCTACTATTACGGATTCTCGAATGAAGGGTTGTGGCCTCTCTGCCATGTTGCACACGCACGGCCGGTTTTTCGCGCCGAGGACTGGCGTCATTACCGTTCTGTTAATCAGAAATTCGCCGACGCGGTCTGCAGCGAGGTGGATTCAAAAGATCCGATCATTTTAGTGCAGGACTATCACTTTGCTCTTGCGCCCGCGATGATTCGCAAGCGCCTTCCAGCCGCCACGGTCATCGTCTTCTGGCACATTCCTTGGCCCAACGCGGAACGCATGGGAATTTGTCCCTGGCGGAACCAACTCCTGGAAGGCTTGTTGGGCAGCAGCATCCTGGGTTTCCATACGCAACTCCATTGCAATAACTTTCTAGATTCCGTCGACCGGTATCTCGAAACCCGCATCGACCGGGAGCATAACGCGGTGGTGATGCAAGGGCTTCGTACACTTGTTCGTCCGTATCCCATTGCGCTCGAATGGCCGGTCCACTGGGTGGAAACCGCTCCCAGTATCGAGGAATGCCGCGCGCAGGTCTGGCGGGACCTGGGATTGAAGCCAACCGCGCTGCTGGGCGTCGGCGTCGACCGCCTTGACTACACCAAAGGCGTGGAGGAGCGATTGCTGGCTGTAGAACTTTTGCTGGAGCGGTATCCGGAGTTCCGCGGACGTTTCAGCTTCGCGCAACTCGCCGCGCCCAGCCGAACTAAGATCGACCGCTACAGAGAGCTCAACGAATTAGTGGAAGGTCTGGCCGAACGCATTAACCAACGTTTTGGAAAGCCGGGTTATCGTCCCATCATCCTGCTACGGTCCCACCACGAGCCGCCCGAAGTGTTCCGCTTCTTTCGAGCCGCGGATCTTTGCTATGTAAGCAGCCTGCACGACGGCATGAATCTGGTGGCCAAGGAGTTTATAGCTGCGCGGACCGATCTCAAAGGCGTGCTGGTTCTGAGTGAGTTTACGGGTGCCGCGCGAGAATTAACGGAAGCGCTTATCGTAAATCCCTACAACCTGGAGGCCAGCAGCGACGCGCTCGCGGCGGCGCTAACGATGCCTGTGGACGAGCAACAAGATCGCATGAGATCCATGCGATCCCTCTTGGTTCAGTTCAACGTGTATCGCTGGGCTGGAAAGATGCTAGTGGATGCCGCGCGCTTACGCAATCAGGAGCGAGTGACCGGGCGCTTGGCCGAGCGTTCGGCCGTAGGTCCCGCCGTCTGACGATGCAGTATCTTCTTTCCCGTGCATCCCGCCCGATTCTGACCCAACTGACACGCGAGCGGACATTGTTCGCATTCGACTTCGATGGGACGCTGTCGCCTATCGTGGATCATCCCAATAAGGCTAAGATGCGCGTTCGCACCCGAAACCTTCTCGGCCGATTAGCATCGCTCTATCCGTGCGTAGTTGTCTCTGGGCGCGCCAGAGCCGACGTTCTCGAAAAACTGGGTAGTGTGAAAGTGTCCCGGGTTATCGGGAATCACGGTGCGGAGACGGAGGTGAGTACGCGCGCAGTGCTCCGCCGCGTAGAGGTCTGGAAGACCGCTCTGAAGCATGAGATTGGTTCTATTCCAGGGGTCTGGCTGGAAGACAAGGGTCTCTCTCTTGCAGTACATTACCGGCAGTCGACGGCCAAAACGAAGGTCCGCGGGCAGATCCTCGCCGTGACGAAGAGCCTCAAGCGCGTGCGCGTGTTCGGCGGGAAACAGGTGATCAACGTGGTCTGGGATGGCGCGAAACACAAGGGACAAGCTTTGGCCGCTGAACGGCACCGTTTAGGTTGCAATTGGGTCTTGTACGTCGGCGACGACGAGAACGACGAGGATGCCTTTGCCTTGCATGGCAAGACAGTTCCCGTCCGCGTTGGCCGTAAGAAAGATTCGCATGCCCGCTACTATCTGCGAACGCAGGTGGAAATTGACGATCTTCTGGCGCGGTTGGTTCCGGATCCAAAATTACGGAGCACCAACAAATAGAGCAGCAATGGTCGGCTACCCGGTTTTTTTCGTTGCCTATTTGCTGCCTTCGGAATTCTTGCCGTCTT
>CAZDGT010000476.1:0-1829 GCA_964504905.1 uncultured Bordetella sp.
ACCGTGCTATTCCAAAGATCCTTGGTTCGATTCTGATATTGGCTGGTATCACGCTCCTCATCGGCACAGGAGCAGTCGGCAAGTTTAGGTAAGGCATCAAGAGCTCTGGATCGAATGGCACTTGAACTTTCCTAAGTGATTATGCAGCACGGCGTTTGTAGCTGTCGCGCGGTTCGCGCATGAGTTTATAGGATTTGGGGCGGCGCTTCTTGACGCGGGGCTCGAAACGGTCGGGACGATTGCCGACGACGTGCGTGGCAACGGCATCTAGTAGCGCGTCGCACCAGGTGTTGGTCGAGACATTCTGTTCCAGCGGCAGGAGTTTGGAGAGGGTCTGCAGCGTGGCCTTGAAGCTCACCGTCCAAGGCTCCACGCCGGCGCGAGCGGAGGCGACGGCCATCACCTGGCGAATGAGATTATAGGCAGTGAGGTGCATCCACAGCTCGTTGCGGATGCGATGCGGCGTCTTGCACCGCAGATGGTCCATCTGAAGGACGATCTTCAAGCTCCGTAGATTCAGCTCGGCTTGCCAGCGCCGCCGATAAAGCTGGGCCAGCGCGGCGGCGGGGTACTCGCCGGGGTCCAAGAGGGTCGTGACCACCAACACTTCCCGGCTGCGGAATCCGCGCTGCTGCACACGCACGCGCACCTCGCGGAGCAGGAGCAGTTCAGGTAACGCGGCATATTGCTCAGGGCTCATCCACTCCGGCCGCGGCGGCTTGCGCCACGCGACCAGATGATCGTCCGGGCCCCAGCGGAAGCCCTTGCGAAAGTCGGTCGGCCGCAGTTGATGCTTGCGAACTACGACGTGCGCTCCGCGCTGCTGCAGCAGCGCCAAGTCGAACCAGCCGCTGAAATAGCGGTCGGCCAGCACCACGTCGCCCTCTTCCAGGAGCGGATGCAGCGTGCGGAACAAACTGTTTTCACCGGTCTGCTTCCCTTGATACTTGCCCAGGGCCGCTTCCAGCACCGTCCCCACGGCCAGCGAAAACACCACCACGAGGCGCGCGATCGGAAAGCCGCAGCCGCGGCGTTGACTGGCCATTTGGGGATACTCGGCCTGATTCGCAGGCGTGTCGGCCATCGTGAAGGTGGAACCGTCCACATCCAGCACGCGATGGCCGTGCCAGCGCCAGGCGGGCGGCGCCGCTGCGTCCACGTCGCGACCCGTCTGACGCATCAGACGATGGCAGACCTCTTCCGGCAGGTCTTCTCGCGCACTGCAATAAGCGCCCGTCTTCGCCGAGCAGGATGTTAGGCCCCGCGCGATCCGCCAAGCAATCAACCCGGCCACGGCCTCCACGCACGAATGGTCCGCACTCAGGCACTGCGAAAGAAACACCCACACCGTGACGGCTCGCGTATAGACCCAACCCTGCCAAAGCGCTCTTGTAATTCCGAACGCGTTGTCGATACGCTCTTCCGAAAGCAAACCGGCAAAGTACAAGCCTCCCTGCCGCCGCGCCTCCGCCACCGCCCGACGAAACGACCCATCCATCTTCGGCCTCCTTGCCTTAAGGGTGCTTTGCAACAACACCACTACAGTCAAGCGAGGCCTTTTCAGTCCAGAGCACTTACCTCCTTGCGCACCAAGTTGTTAGGAAGTTCAAGTGCCATTCGTTCCTGACACCTTTTCCGGCCCCAATGCTGAGGCGGTGCAGCAGGTGGTGAATTTTAATCCGGCAACAAATACGGCGTTTCAGCAGTTTGTTCAGGACTACGAAGCCGCATTGGAGCAGAATATTCGTATTGGCCGCGTCCAGAGAGAGAACGGCCTAAAGCTTACCGACTCATTCTACGCGTTTGGCCAGTCGATGGGCTGGGATGAA
>CAZDGT010000477.1:0-7298 GCA_964504905.1 uncultured Bordetella sp.
GACGCAGCAGATCGCACGATTCGGGCTGTTTTCCAGAAAGCAAGATACGATATGCACCCGGCAGCGGAATGCCAGTCACGCCGGGCTGCGGCGACGGCCGCCAGTCGAAGCCATGACTTCGCGGCTCCGATACAAAATCACCATTAGAGATCAACCCCGTCTGCCTGTGACCCAGTTCCTTCCAAAGTTCACGCGCGTCTCCTACGTTGCCGGATTCTAGAAGCAGATCGCATGCGGCCTCCAATTGAGCAACGTCAGAGGAATTGCGGAACGCTGCCAGCTTGAGCGCCACCGGACCTACCGCCTCAGGCTGTTGGTACAGCACATACGCGAGGTATGTCGACAGCACGTCATGCTGGACCGGAATCGCGCGAGTCAAGATTTCATTCGCGTCCTGCGACACCCTCCAACACAGATCGAAAGCCAAGCGGCGGTCCCCATACGACACTTCGAGAGCCGCGCGAATCCATTTCCAGAAATCCTCCGGCCGCTCTCTGCGGAAGTAGAAATTCGCGAGAGTCCAACGCGGTTCAAATTGCCGATCCACGCGGGCCGCGTCAAGCAACCAGTTTTCGGCAGCCTGGAAATCGCCGTGAGTTTCCGCCGCTAGCCCCAACCGGATGCGCGGCGCCGATGAAACGGGATTAAGGCGCGCGGCTCGTTCGAGCAAAGGCGTCGAGTCGGCGCCGTCGTAATCCAATTGGAGCGCACGCAGCAGAAGATAAGCGGCACGATCGGGGAGCATCGACACGGCGCGGTCCACTGCATTCGGCGTCTGTTTGCGAAACGCGCCATCGGCTGCCGCCAAGCGAACGGAATAAATACTTGCGATCGCCAACGCAAGCAATGCGACGACAACAAAAATGCGATTCACGTAATACATCCGGATTACGACAATTTCTCTTGATGCAAGTGCGAACCAAAAGTATACTTGGGTCAGTGCTCTCCAGAATATTGTTTGCTACCGCTACACTCTCCGTTTCCGCTCTAGCCGCGAAGTCACCTGCAATCGGCGTGGTTACCGCGAGTGGCCACTTCATGCTGGACCGCTCTGAAGTGTGGGGCAACACCACCCTGTTCGACGGTGGAAGAATTGATAACGGTTCGGCGTCTTCGGAAGCGGCGTTGCGCAATGGAGTCAGGATTCAACTCGGCTCCGCATCGAGCGCGAACGTGAGTGAGAGCCGCTTGACGCTTCTCAAGGGCGTCAGCCAAATCGCTGCGCCTGAGAATTACGATGTCAGCGCTGGAGATCTTTCCATCCGTTCCGCCGCCGGGAATAGCCGGGTTCGAGTGGCGTGGATCGCGAATGGCGGTGTCGAAGTTACCGCTCTGACTGGTGCGGCGCGCGTGGCAAATCGCACGGGCTTGGTCCTCGCGTCAATTCCCGCCGGCCGGCGTATGAGCTTCGCAATGCAGGCCGCCGCAGGTGTGGTTACCCGAACGGGCTGCTTGTTATCGAAGGATGGCCGGTATCTCTTGCAAGATCAGAATACGCAGGAAGTATTGGAAGTGCGTGGCAATGACCTGGCTCCCCAAGTCGGCAATCGTGTAAACGTCACCGGAACAGCCAGCGCCGTCCGCCCCGCGCTTCCCATCGCAACGAGCGTACTCAACGCGACCGCCGTGTCACTGCAGCAATCCGGGGGTTGCCTAAGTGTGGCCGCCGCGCTCAACGCTCAGACCGAACCGACGAATGCTCCTGCCGTGGCCAACCAGCCCTCCGTCGCGCCCGCCAAAGGTACGCCGGGCGCCGCTCCAAAAACGGGAATGTCAACGGGAGCCAAAGTTGCCATCGTCGCTGTGGTCGCTGGCGGCGGCGCTGGTGCCGCACTTGCGTTGTCGGGCAGCAAAAAGTCGACAAGTCCGTAGGCAGCGGCCAACTGGGTTCTTCCAAGTTGCCGCTCTATAATAGTGTGTGTCCCAAGCCACCGATCTTTTCGTAGAGCAAAATAAGCCTCGCCTGCTGGACGAGCTCAAGACCTTTCTTCGTATCCCCAGCGTCAGCACTCTGCCCGAGCACGTTCCCGACGTACAACGCGCAGCGCAATTCGTTGCCGACAGCATGAAGACCGCGGGTCTCGAGAATATCGAGATCATTGCGACGGCAAAACACCCCTTAGTCTACGCGGATTGGCTGCAAGCTACCGGCAAGCCCACTGTGCTGTGTTACGGACACTATGACGTGCAGCCGCCCGATCCGCTGAATGAATGGATTTCTCCGCCCTTTGAGCCAACCGTTCGCGACGGCAACATCTATGCGCGCGGCGCAGCAGACGATAAGGGACAGATGTACATGCACATCAAAGCCGTCGAGGCGTTGCTGGCGACCACTGGAACCCTGCCCGTTAATCTCAAGTTCCTGATCGAAGGCGAAGAAGAAGTCGGCGGCGAATCAGTGGCAAAGTTCGTCGCGGAAAATCCCGCGAAGCTGAAGGCCGACGTTGCGCTCGTCTCCGATACTGAGCTTTTCGCCGAAGGACTCCCCACTCTGTGCATCGGTCTCCGCGGGCTTATTTACACCGAAATTGAAGCTCGCGGACCCTCGCGCGACTTGCACTCGGGAATGTACGGGGGAGCCGCGCCCAACGCGGTCTTCGGATTGATCGAACTGCTCGGAAAGCTCAAGGACGCCAACGGCAAAATCCAGATCCCCGGTATGTATGACGACGTTGCTCCTCCTACGCCGGCCGAGAAACACAGTTGGGAGCATCTTCCGTTCGACGAAAAGGATTTTCTCAGCCACGAAGTCGGCTCGACCCAACTCACTGGCGAGCCCGGCTATCCTGTCCTCGAACGTGTTTGGGCGCGGCCCACCCTCGAAGTTCATGGCATAGCCGGAGGATTCACCGGAGCGGGAGCGAAGACAGTGATCCCGGCGCGAGCCACCGCCAAAGTCAGCATGCGCATGGTTCCCAACCAAAACCCGGAGAAGATCATCGCTGCCTACAAAAAGTTCGTCGCCGACAATACTCCCGCCGGGATCCAAACCGAGGTTCGCGTGCTCAGTTGGGGTCCGGCGATCATGGTGAATCCGGATCACCCGGCAATTCACGTTGCCGCGCAAGCCTTCCGCGACGTCCTTGGAAAAGAAACGGTTTTCATCCGCAGCGGCGGCTCCATTCCCATCGTGGGAGATTTTGCTAAACACCTGGGGATTCCCACGATCCTCATGGGTTTCGGACTTCCCGACGATGGATTACATTCGCCCAATGAAAAATACAAAGTGGCGAACTACTACGCCGGGATCATGACCATTGCCCACTTTTTCGAACAATACGGGCAGTGATGCGGTTGCAGGGAGCGTAGCTGTTCCCCCGCCGTCTTCTGTTGGACAAAGCGAAAGCGTAGTCCGGTCGGCAGGCGTTGTGTCGGTGGCCGTCCTGATGAGCCGAGTCACCGGGCTTCTGCGGGAAAGCATGATGGCCCGCCTATTCGGAGCCGGGTTAATCTATGACGCGTTCATGTTGGGGTTCCGTATTCCCAACTTGACGCGCGATCTGTTTGCCGAGGGCGCGCTCTCCAGCGCGTTCGTCCCCACCTTCACCGAATATCTGGCGAACCGCGGCAAGGAAGCAGCCGCGCGCCTGGCGAACCTGGTGGCAACGGCATTAATTCTCGTGGTGGGAATTGTATGCGCGCTCGGTGTGATCTTCGCTCCGCAGCTAGTGCACCTCATGGCGCCGGGTTTCGCCGCAGTCCCCGGCAAATTCGAACTGGCCGTCAGGATGACGCGCATCATGTTCCCGTTCCTGCTCCTGGTCGCTCTGGCGGCGCAAGCCATGGGAGTGCTCAATGCCTCGAACAAGTTCGGGGTTCCGGCCATGGCATCCACCTTCTTCAACATTGGCTCGGTGGGTTTCGGCGTGGCGCTGGGAATCTGGCTGGGTCCGTTCCTGCATTTATCGCGTATCGAGGGCATGGCGATTGGCGTCGTGCTTGGCGGAGCACTGCAGCTAGTCTGGCAGTTGCCCACTCTCTATCGTTTGGGATTCCGCTTTCAGGCGGCGTTCGATTGGAACCATCCCGGCCTGGTGCGGATCTTCCGCCTGATGGTTCCGGCAATTCTCGGAAACGCGGCTGTGCAGATTAATGTGATGGTGAACACTAATTTCGCATCTAACATCGCCGATCCCGTTCGCGGCTTGGATGGCCCCGTAAGCTGGCTCAGCTATGCGTTCCGGTTCATGCAGCTACCCTTGGGCCTGTTTGGAGTGGCTATGGCTTCCGCCACTCTTCCCTCCATTTCGCGCAGCGCCGCCGCCGGCAACATGGACGAGTTTCGCCGTACTCTTTCAAAATCCCTGGGCATGGTGTTCCTGCTGACACTCCCGTCGTCCGTCGGTCTGGCCGTGCTCGGAAAATCGATCATCGGTGCGATCTATCAGGGTGGCCGCTTCGAGATCTACGATACTCAGCGGACTGCGGTGGCGCTCTCCTGCTATGCGATCGGCCTGGCTGGTTACGCGGCGCTGAAGGTTCTGAATCCCGCCTTCTACGCGCTCGGCGACGCCCGTACGCCCATGCTGGTGAGCCTCGGTTCCATCGTGGTCAACTTCGTCACCGCGGAGCTCATGATCCGCCTCACCGGTCTAGGCCACGCTGGCCTGGCTTTGTCGACATCAGTTGTTGCCTTATTCGGATTCGTTTTACTGTTCGAAATTCTGCGCCGCCGTCTGGGAGGCGTTTATGGACGCGACCTCGCCAGTGGAATCGGCAAGGTGCTGGTGGCGTCGGCTCTGATGGCGGGGGCAATCATCCTCTCCAGTTATGGCGTCGAACGTTGGCTCGGCGTCAGCCAACTGGCCCGCCTCGCAGACCTGACTGTCTCGATTCCCCTTGGATGTCTGGTTTTCTACGGAATGTGCCGTGCGCTCGGCATGCACGAAGTGGACATGGCCATCCAGGCCTTCACCCGGCCGGTGCGCCGGCGGTTGCAGCGGACTCCTGCGCCCTAATACTCCGGCTTTTTTCCACCGATAATGATGGTATGAGCGGCGTCGTCATAGTGGTGCTGTCATTGTTGGCGACCGACCCTGCTACGTCCCGAGACCACTTGCAGCGCGCTTCCGAATTAGTTAAAGCCGGACACGCGGAAGAAGCGCTCGCGCACTATTCGCAGGCTATCAAACTACGCTTGGATAATCCGGACGCCTGGATGGCGCGTGGAAAGGCTTTGGTAGCCTTGGGGCGCTATCGCGATGCCATCGAGGATTTCGATCAAGTCATCCGACTTCAGCCCGGCGTTACCGGACCTCTGATCGAGCGCGGCTTCGCCTATGGACAGGCCGGCGATTTCCGCTCAGCGGTGGACGATCTGACGCGGGCCCTGCGCGTCGAACCAGCCAATCCGCGCGCTCTGGCACTGCGGGGCGCGGCCTACGCCAAGTTGGATTTGCCGGCAAAAGCGATTCAGGATTTTACCCATGCCCTCGACGTGACTCCTCGCGACCCTGAATTGCGCTTGGCCCGCGCCGCTTTATACGCCGCCGATGGCCAGAATTCGGCGGCCTTGAATGATCGCGAAGACGCCGTACGGCTCCTACCGGGATCGGCGGCGGCTTTGCTTGCTCGCGGTGGAAGTTATCACGCTCTCGGCATGCACGCAAAGGGACTCGCCGACCGCAGCGAAGCCATTCGCCTGCAGCCTGAACTGGCGGAAGCGTGGTGCGCCCGTGGCAGCGCCTATTTCTTGCTGGGAGACTACCAGAAGGCCGCGCAGGATCTCGAACAGGCGGTGCGCCTCAGGCCGGATTACCAGGAAGCTAATGACGTCCTGGCTAAGGCACGCCACGAGCTGACACCGGTACTACCCCCGCCGGTCGAAGTTGCGAAAGAGGTCCCAGTAGCACCGGCGCCAGCCGCAGAGCCAGAGCGGCAGCCGGAGCCCGCTCCCGTGCCAGCGCCCGCCGTAATCGCTCCGCGCCCAGTTGATCCTAAGTCCGCTGCGCTCCACAACCAGCGCGGTCGCGAGCTGCTGTATCAGGGCCATTACCAGCAGGCCATCGAGGAACTTACGGCCGCTATTGAGGCCCAGCCGGATCTAGCACTCGCCTACAACGCTCGCGGCTTCGCGTATCATCTGATGCACGATTGGGTCCACGCCCTGGCAGATTTCGACGAGGCCATCCGCCTCAATCCTACCTATGCGAACGCATTTTTTAATCGAAGCCTCGCCAAATCCGCGGCAGGAGATAAAGCCGGAAGCCTCGCCGACCAAACAAAGTCGCGTCAGCTCAGCGGACAGAAATAGACGGCGCTCCCCTACAATCGGAGCAGTTTTCCGATCTCTGCCGCAGGCGTGCGCTGGCCCACATAGAATGTTCCGAACAGTGCATAAACCGCGCTGACCTGATCGAAACGCATCTCGTAAATCAATTTCTTGAATACCAAGGGGTCTTCGGCGAAGAGGTCCACCCCCCACTCCCAGTCGTCGAAACCAATGGATCCGGATATGATCTGCTTCACCGTTCCTGCGTAGCGGCGGCCCACGGCGCCATGCTCGCCCATCTGCCGCTGCCGTTCGGCTAAGGGGAGCGTATACCAGTTCTTATCTTCGCCACGCCGCCGGTCCATCGGGTAAAAGCAAATGTATTTGTGGCCTGGCATCTCTGGAAACAGACGTGGCTGCATGGCCTGCCGCTGCCGCGCGAGCGTCTCCTCAATCTCCGCGTTCCACGCCGGCGTGTGCGGCTCGATGCCTCGCTCCGCCAACCCGCCGTAAACTTTGGCCGTCGATTCGTACAGTCCCAATTCCACGACGGACAGGTACGACGATGTCTGTTCCAGGTAATCCCAAAGGGCCAGCTTTTGCAGAGTGCGTTCTACTTCGCCCAACTGATCGAAGCTCTGCCGGAAGTGAACCAGCATCGCATCGCCTTTGTGGCCCAGAAGCGAAAACAGCGCGCTGCCCTCACCCTCTAGCTTTTGCAGCGCAGCCCCCGCCTCGCCTAGAATTTCGTCCCGGCGCAGTGCGGTCAATGCCCGCCAATCCGCCCAACGGACACGCAGCATCTGGTGTAACAAGCTGGAACCTTCCAAAGTCAACGGAACCGGCGGGATGGAATCGGGAGAAGACATCGCTTTAAGAATCGCATGAACGGCAATGAAAATCACGTTTTGAGACGCGCGTGCTAAGATAAGTTTTCATGCACCCAGATACGCGTCTGGTGAGTCAGCTTCAAGCCATAGACCTGCGGATGGCAGAGCTCGAAAAAGAAGTCGCCGCGCTTCCCAAACATATCGCCGCCATCGAAAAGACGCTGGAGTCACATCAGCGCCGCCTGGAGGCCGACCGC
>CAZDGT010000478.1:0-6520 GCA_964504905.1 uncultured Bordetella sp.
AACCCCTTTCTACGACACCGCGGGCAGCGTGAAGATGATCATGGAGCAACGCCCCACCGACAGTGCGGCTATTGCTTCCGAGCTGGCCGCCGAAACTTACGGGGCCCACATTTTGAAACGCGGCATCGAAGACGACCGCCAGAACTTCACGCGATTTTTCCTGCTGGAACCGGCGGGAGCAAAGCCACGCTCCATCCGCGGGGCCGCGCAACATCCGTGGAAGACCTCGCTGGTATTTTCAACCCGCAATATCCCCGGGGCGCTGTTTCGTTCCATAGGCACTCTAGCCTTACGGGACATCAACATTGTGAAGATCGAATCGCGCCCGTTACGCGGTAAGCCATGGGAGTATTTGTTCTATCTGGACCTTTGGGGACACCGGGATGACAGGAACGTCCAGAACGCGCTGAGCCACCTGAGTGAACTGGCCGATTTCTTGAGGGTGCTGGGAACTTACCGCGCCGCATAAATTTGTAACTTTCGGGCGTCTTCAACAATCCAAGTACTCATACCATGCCTGCAGCATTGTTGTTCCTCTTACTTGCCGCTTCACCCGCCGTCAATCCGGCCCTGCTGAAGGCGCGTGATGCACAGAACCGTCCTCAACTGGAGCAGATCGCCACCCAGCTCTCGTCCGTTGCGGAGAAGCAGCAAGGTGATGCGCGAGCCCAGTACGAGGCAGCGCTAGCTCAATCGACGGTGGCGGAGGTTGCCACGGAATTGCGCGACAAGGCCCAAGCGCGTAGTGCTTCAGAAGCAGGTATGCGAAGCGCGGAGCGCGCCGTAGCACTCAAGCCTACCGACGCCGAATATCACCGGATTTTGGGCACACTATGCGGACAGGAGGCAGCCGCGGTGGGAGGGCTCGGCGCGCTTAAGTATGGCCGCTGCGCGCTGGACGAGGTTAACAAGGCGATGGAACTCAACCCGCGCGAGCCCATGAATTACCTCAGCCGCGGCATCGGGAACTACTATCTGCCCGCGGCGCTCGGCGGTGGAGTGGAACTAGCCATCAAAGACTTCGAAAAAGCCATCGCCCTGGATGCCAACTCCGCGGATGCTCACTTGTGGCTGGGAATCTCGCTGCGCAAACTGAATCGCAATGCGGAAGCCCGTAAGGAGTTTGAACGGGCAGCCAAGCTGAATCCAACTCGCGTGTGGGCCAAACAGCAACTGGATAAGACCCCGGCCCAGTAACTCGCGGAAGCCTATTTTTTTACGCTGGCTCCGACGATGCCGTTGACAAAATAGTTCACTACTTTTGCGTCGTTGCGAGCCATTTCATAGTAGGCGGCCTTCAATAATTGATCCTTGCGGTTGATCAACTGCTCACGGATGGTCTGTTGCACTTTGGGGTCTGACAGTTCGCGCTGTCCTGCCGGTTCCCGCGTGATCAGCTTGAGGATGCGGTAACCCTCTGGCGTATGCAACGGAGCCGTGGTTTCACCGGGCCCCAATGCCATCAGAGTACGGCGCAGGTCGGCATTGGCTTTCTCCAGTGCGGACTCCGGGATGAAACCCAGATCGCCCCCGTTCTGCGAGGAATTCGGGTCTTCCGAATAGTTCTGCGCCAGCATGGCAAAATCCTCACCCTGGCGGATGCGCGTCGCGATGCTCTGAATCTTTTTGCGCGCCTGTTCCTCATCGCGCGCCTTGTCGTTCTTCAAATTGCGCACGTTGCTATCGGGTGTGGGCGTGACCAGGATCTGAGCCATATGAATCTGCGGCTCGGCGAGGTTGAAGCTTGCCTTGTTGGCGCTGTAGAAGTCGGTGATGTCTTTGTCGGTGATGGTAATTTGCGATGTGATTTCTTTATTGAAGAGCTTCTGCACACTCAGATCCCGGCGCAGCTGCGCTTTCAGCTCCTCGACGCTCATTTTGCGCGCGTCCAACTGCTTTTGGAACTCTTCCTGTGTATACGGGGCTTTCAACTCGTTAAACTTGGCTTCTACATCGGCGTCCACTGCCATCAGGCTGAGCTTTTCCGCCCGCTGCAGCATGATCTCGTTATCGACCAGGGTCCTGAGTACTTCGAGTTTCTGAATCTGCGCCTGGTCGCCCGTGGACTTTTGCCCAGCGCCGCCAAATTGTATTTCGAACTGCTTGTCCAGCTCCGCGTAGGTTATGGCGCGCCCGTTCACGGTGGCCGCCACATTCGCGGGGGCCGAGCGGTTACAGGCAGCCACGCCAGCCAGCAGAAACAACAGAGCGGTGAGCGGACGAGGGGGCATGGGAGGCGTGAACCCCATTCTACCGCGCGGAAGCCGGACTTGGCGTCGCCTTCAAGTTTCGCTCGAAGAAATCGAGCATGGTGGCCTCCATCTGGCGGGCGGCGGCCCCGGTCACCGAATGGGTCTTCTGGGTATAGAGCGACAATTCGAAGCGTTTGCCCGCAGACTCCAGAGCCGAAATCATCTGCAGGGAGTTTTGGAACAGTACGTTGTCGTCTTCGAGATTGTGCGCGATCATCAACTTGCCCACGAGATTTCCAGCCTTCGACGGCAGAGATGTCCGCGCATAGGCTTCTCCGTTATCGTTCGGCACACCCATGTAGCGTTCCGTATAGATCGTGTCGTAATTCAGCCAGTTGGTAACGGGCGCACCGGCGAATCCTGCGTGGAACAGATCCGAGGCGTTCAAGAGCAGATTGAGCGTCATGAAACCACCGTAGCTCCACCCATTCACACCAACTCGCCGCGAATCGATGAAACCGAGCGAGAGCAGGTAAGCGATGCCTTCGCGCTGGTCCGCCAGTTCCTGCGCGCCAAGATTGCGATACAGAGGAGTCTCGAAGGCGTGCCCGCGGCCAGCCGAACCGCGGTTGTCCATCTCCCACACTACATACCCTGCGTGCGCGAACACTTGATCCATGCCCAGACCGGGCCAGGCATCGCGCACAGCCTGGACGTGAGGCCCACCGTAAACGTCCACCAGCAGAGGATATTTCTTGGCAGAATCAAAATTCGGCGGCTTGATCAAGCGTCCATAGAATACAGTGCCGTCCTTGCCTTTGAACGTCACTATCTCAGTCGGTTGTAGATCGAACCACTCGATTGCGCGGCGATCCCGCGGCTGGTAGAGGGCGAGTGCATCGCCGTTAGCATTACGCAGCGTTGCCTCCGGAGGCGAGCTCAGATTCGAGTAGGTATCGAGAAAATATTTCCCCCCAGGAGCCATTGAAATTCGATGTGTCCCCACGGCGTCCGTGAGACGCCGTTTGCCTGCGCCATCCAACCGCGCGCTGTAAAGCTGGCGCTCCAGTGGACTGGCTTCCGTGGAGCGAAAGTAGACTTCGCCGGCGGTCTCGTCGACACCCAGGAGGTCGGTCACCTGCCATGCGCCTTTCGTTAACTGCTTCGGTTCACTGCCATCGAGGGAGTACAAGAATAAGTGGCGGAATCCGTCGCGCTCACTGGTCCACAGGAACCTTGTCCCGTCCTTGAGAAATAGCGGGTCGCCCTCGATGTTGATCCAGAAAGAATCCGATTCCCTATAGACCGTATGCAATTCCCCCGACGCCACCGCGTAGAGTAAAAGATCAAGCCGGTTCTGGATACGGTTCATCCGGGCGACATATACACTTTTGGAATCCGGGACCCAGCCTACGCGGGCGATCAGGAACGATCTGACCGTATCGCCTACGTTCAGCCACTTGGTTTCGCCGCCAGTGGCCGGGAGCACCCCCAGGCGTACGTCCGGATTGTTCTCCCCGGCTTGCGGATAGCGCTGCGGCTCCAGAACCGCTCGCGGCCCACGAAAATCCGCGTGGGGATACAGCGGCTCACCGCTTACGTTGAACTGCAGGTATGCAAGCGAGCGCGAGTCAGGCGACCACCAGTACGCGGTTCCCAGGCTGAGTTCCTCCGGATAGACCCAATCCAGCCCGCCATTGTGCAACGTTTCGGAACCATTTGATGTGAGCCGAGTCTCGTGACCGCCGGCGACATCGAGAGCGAAGAGATCCCAGCCGCGGCGGAAGGCAATCCGTTTTCCATCGGGCGAGAACTTCGGATCGTGCTCCGTGACCGGCGTCTTGATCAACTGCCGCCATGCGCCGCCAGCAACTGTGATCAGGAACGCATCGCCTCCGCTGAAGTACAGCACTTCCCCGCCCTGCGGCGACCATTGGAATGTGGCCTCATCGACGCGCCGGTTCTCCCATTCATACTTTTCGGATTCGGGTGAACTCACGGCCGCCGCATCGAGCGCGGCCAGATTCAACACATCTCGCGATTTCTTCGCTGCGACCTCATACAGCTTCAGTTGCCTGCCCTGCCTATAAATGAAAGTCTGGCCATCGGGAGCCCATACCGGATCTCCCGGTATGTCGCGCAATGCACTACTCCGCCACGCTTGCAGCGCGTCCAGCGTGACGGGCTTCTTCTGGCCCAGGGCGGCACACGCGAAGAATAGGAAAACCGCCGCTTTTCGCATCGTATAGTGTGATTGTACTCAAATCATGAAACTCACCTTCTGGGGCGCCAACAAGACCGTCACGGGTTCGATGCATCATGTGGAAACCGGTGGGCGGCAATACCTGCTTGACTGCGGTTTGTATCAAGGACGCCGCCAGGAGGCCTTTGTCCGCAACAGCCAGTTTCCGTTTCCCGCGTCCTCCATTGATGCCGTGATTCTCTCGCACGCGCACATCGATCACAGCGGCAATTTGCCGGCGTTGGTAAAGAACGGATTTCAAGGCCCGATCTACACGACCCCCGCTACCGTGGATTTATGCGTAGCAATGCTCGCCGACTCGGCGTTCCTTCAGGAAAAAGATGCTGAATTCGTCAACCGGCGGCGTGAACGCCGGAAGGCGATGGGCCGCGATGACCAGCCAGTAGCTCCGCTTTATACGAGAGAAGACGCCGAACGGACCCTCAAACAATTTCGGGGCGTTGCTCTTGGCGAGCGGAAGCAGGTTGGCGAGGGCTTGTTCTCTAAGACCTACGATGCCGGGCACATGCTGGGGTCGACATCCATAATGCTGGAAGCTGACGGCGTTCGACTCGGGTTTTCCGGCGATGTCGGCCGGCCAGGACTCCCAATTATTCACGATCCGCAGAGTCTCGACCCAGTCGACTACTTGATCCTGGAAAGCACCTACGGCGACCGTTTCCACAAACCGCTCGGGCACGCTGCCGATACTCTGGCGGATGTCGTAGGCCGTACATCGGCCCGCGGCGGCAAGATTATCGTACCGGCTTTCGCAGTGGGACGAACACAGCAACTGGTCCTGCTGCTGCATCAACTCATCGACGCCAAGCGGCTGCCAGCGATACCGATCTTTGTCGACAGCCCGCTCGCCGTGAACGTTACCGAGGTGTTCCGCAAGCACCCGGAGTGCTACGACAAAGAGATCCAACAGTTCCTGGACGACGGCAAAGATCCTTTCGGCTTCCGCCGGCTCACCTATGTTCGGGATGTAGCAGAATCAAAGAAACTCAACGAACTGCGGGGACCCTGTGTCATCATTTCGGCCTCAGGCATGTGCGAAGGAGGCCGGGTTTTACATCACTTGCGCAACAACATCGAGGACCCACGCAACACCATCCTGATTACTGGGTTCCAGGCTGAATACACATTGGGCCGGAAGATTGTGGAGAAGCAACCCGAAGTGCCCATCTTCGGCGAGCCGATGCGCCTGCGGGCCGAGGTCTGCTCACTCGAAGAGCTAAGCGGACATGCGGATCAAAAGGAACTAATCGAATGGATTCGCCCCATCGCCAAAAGTCTTAAAAAAGTCTTCCTGGTTCACGGCGAATCGGCTCAAGGCGCGGCACTGTCCCAGGTGATCCAGAAAACCTATGGGATCGAGACCGTGCAGCCTTCGCGGGGCGACAGTGTCGTGCTGGCCTAGGTTCTTGCGGTAAAATATCACCTTGATCCCCAATGCAAACAAATCGGGCCGTCTCCGTGTGTGCGCGGTGAGCTATCTCAATACCGTGCCGCTGGTATGGGGACTCTTGAAAGATCCCGCGCAGGGCCAGATATTCGACCTGCGTTTCGCGGTGCCCTCCGCATGCGCGGATCAGTTGGCGTCGGGCGAGGCCGACATCGGCATTGTGCCGGTGATTGAAATGGAGCGCCAGAAGTTGAGCTACTTCCGGGAGGTGGGAATCGCTTCCTATGGAGCGGTGCGCAGCATTCTTCTAATTTCCAAGGTCCCGTACCGTGAGATTCGCACGCTGGCGACGGACTCAGGATCGCGGACGTCGGTGATGCTCTCCCGTATCATCCTGGCGGAAACCTATGGTGTCGAACCCCTGGTGATTTCGCATCCGCCGGATCTGGCTGCGATGCTGGGAGTGGCGGATGCGGCCCTTCTTATCGGCGATGCGGCACTGCGCGTCGATCCGGCTACGTTGCCATTTGAAACCCTGGATCTGGGCGAGGAGTGGACGAAGCTCACCGGCCTCCCCATGGTGTTCGCAGTTTGGGCCGGCCGCAAAGAGGCGGTTGTCGAGCCGTATGGCGCGGCATTGGCGGCATCCTGTGCTTATGGGCTTGCCCATATGGATGA
>CAZDGT010000479.1:0-1726 GCA_964504905.1 uncultured Bordetella sp.
TGGGCCCGCGTGTCACTCCAGCGCATGCTCGACCACGTCAACGCTACGCCCGTCGCGGCCAGGTAAGTACTCGTACGAGATTTCGATCTGCTGGTACGAGATTCCTATCTCGTACCCACCCCCGCGCGATTCCTATCCCGCACCCGCCGGTGAGAACTGCCGAAACAGGTACGAGAAGATGGGGATGAAAAGCCCGTTGCTCCGGCCGGTTAACATGCCGGCTGGTCAGATTGCTTTTCAGCAAAGGAGCAACGGGCATGGATAGCATACCGGTATTCGTGGGATTGGACTATCACGACGCATCGGTTCAGGCATGTGTGATGAACACAGAGGGCGCCATTCTGGGCAATCGTTCCTGTCCCAATGAGCGGGATGAGATCATCCGCTACGTCGAGCAATTCGGATGCGTCGTGCGGGCGGGTATCGAAGCTTGTACGGGTTCAGCGGATCTGGCCGAGGAACTGGTGCAGCATGGCTGGTCCGTGGACCTGGCCCATCCCGGCTACGTCTCGCGCATGCGACAGAGTCCCGACAAACACGATTGGGGCGATGCTCGATTGCTGGCGGATCTGGAGCGGGTGGGATACCTGCCGCGGGTATGGCTGGCGCCCCAGGAGACGCGTGAGCTCCGTCGCCTGGTTCGCTATCGCCAGGCCCTGGTCAGCGAACGCCGCACGATGCGTCAGCGGATTCGGGCTCTTCTGCGTGAGCACCGTCTCCACGGTGAGGGCAATCCCTGGACACGTGTCTGGCTGGCATGGGTTGCCCGGAGCGAGTTGGGTCAGCAGAGCCGGTGGATCATGGATGCCCTCCTGGCCGGTGTCCAGCGGTTGAATCAGGACATTCGTGCGGTGGAGGTGCGCCTGGAGAGGTTGACACAGAAGGACCCACTCGTCGTGGCGCTGCTTGAACAGTCGGGCATCGGACCGGTGACGGCCTGGACGCTCCGGGCAGAGATCGGACGATTCGATCGGTTCCGTACCGGCAAGCAGTTGTCCCGGTTCTGCGGCCTGACTCCTCGCAACGCTTCCAGCGGAAAGCGCCAGGCGGATGCCGGCCTCATTCAGGCGGGCAACCCGCAGCTGCGAGCGGTCCTGATCGAAGCGGCTCATCGGCTGCAACGCACTGATGATCGATGGAAGGAATTCGCCGCCAAGCTGCTGAGGGCCGGCAAGCCCAAGTGCGTGGTCACCGCCGCAGTGGCCAACCGCTGGATGCGATGGCTGTTTCACCAGATGCAGACAGCGGCGTAAGCCTTACCCTGGACAAGGAACGGATGCAGGACGAACACGATGGCTTGGACGCGTTGATGGCGAGCTCGAAGAATCCCTGAGCAATCCGGCTCGAAAAAAGATGGGGCAGCCATCACATTCTCGAAGTACCCACTGGGGCTATCCCGCAAAAACGGGAGACGCTCGGATAGAAGAATGAGATCATCGTCGTCCCCCATCCGAATTCCAGGGCAGCACAGTTGACACGCAACGGGTTTTCATAGAAGGATTCTCGCACGAGCAGATTCACTCAGGCGCTCTGCGAAACCGGAGCCTCTGCCGGCTGGGCTGGGGCCGGTGGGGGAGTCGCTACCACTGACGCGGGCTTCGTCCGCGGCGCTCGGGGCTTGGGCGTACGGACAGGCGGCGGCTCGACGGTGGTCATCTCGGGCGGCAGATCAGAGGCAATCACCACAACCGCGCTGGCGGGCGGCGCGATCGGGGCGGGAGGTTTC
>CAZDGT010000480.1:0-17702 GCA_964504905.1 uncultured Bordetella sp.
AGCGCGGGGATGATCGAGCGGAGTCGGCGCATCTCTACTCTTCCTCCATCGCGCTCAGCAGAGCCTTCATCTCATGGCCCATACGCGGGTCCATGCGCAATTCGTCGATGCGTTCGACGGGGAGATCGAGTTGCCGATCCAGCTTGATGCGTCCGCCGGGTTTTCCCAGAACCACCGCACGATTGGCGAGGAACGCCGCCTCCGAAATCGAATGCGTCACGAAAACCACGGTGATCCCGCGCTTCTGCCATAACTCGCGAAGCTGGATATCCAAACGGAAGCGCGTGATTTCATCTAGCGCCGCAAACGGTTCGTCGAGCAATAGCAGCCGCGGCTGCGTCACTAGCGCTCGCGCCAGAGACACGCGCATCCGCATGCCACCCGAGAGCTGTGCCGGATAGCGATCCTCCGCTTCGAACAGGCTTACCTGCTGGAGCGCCGCCCGCGCCGTGGCATGCCGTTCCTCCTGCGCCACGCCCATCAGTTCCAGAGGCAGCGCCGCGTTATCCAGCACAGTGCGCCACGGCAGCAGATGCGCATCTTGAAATACGAACGCCGTCTGAAACCGCTCTTCGGGTTGGATCGTAATGCTCCCGGCGTCAGGATCCGCGAGCCTCGCGATCATCCTTAGGAGCGTGGATTTGCCGCATCCGGACGGCCCCAGGATCGCCACGAACTCGCCCGCAGCGATTTCCAGATCCATCCCCTCAATCACCACCAGGCGATTGTCGAAGACCCGGCGCACGCCATTCAAGCTGAGCGCAACGCCGCCGGCTGGTTGCATCGCTCCTATTTCACGACCGTCTTCGCCACAGCCTCGTTGTCGTAAGCGTCCGAAACCCGCACGGCAATGGTGGTCTCGCCTTGCCCGCCATCCACCTGGAAACGATAATCGTGCTCCTCGGAATCGGTGAGGCGCGTGGTTGGTTCCACCACTTTCCATTCGCCTCCGTTCACCGAGTACTCGGCGTCGGAGAGGACATTGAGCGTATCCTTTGCATGGAAGCGCACATCGATCTTCGCCCCCTGTGCGGTAGCGGTAAGCCCGCTGATCTCCGGCGCAGTATTGTCGATCAGGAAGCGGTCGCTCTCCCGGGAAGTGCTCAGCGTCTGCTCCGGAGTATTCGACGGCGCATCGCTCGCTGTCACTCGCACGCGGTATTTTCCGTCGGGATACGCTGTCGAATCCCAACTATAAAAGCGTTCGCGCAGATTCTCGCGCAGCGGCTTCCAGGCGGTCTCATTGTCGCCGCGGATCTCGATCTTGAACAGCAGCGTATCGCCATTCTCGTCATTCGCCAGCCAGCGCGCGCCGATGTGTCCTTTGGCCCAGCTGAGCGGAGGCGATGACCCCGTATCGCCCGTTCGCGTGGGCGCAGTGCCGGAATTCGGGCGCCCCAGTGCGGGCAGCGTCAAATTGGCGGGGGTGGCGGTCGCTGGCGCTACTGGCGCGGGAAACTTGTAATTCGGCGGAGTGCTTTCGAGCGCCTCGATCACCGGAGCTACATTTTTCATCTCGTAAGCAGCCGTTACGTCGTATAACTCAGCCGCGCCGGATACCGTCGCACGATACTGCAGGAACCGCGCCGCGGGCGAAACCACCCGATCTCCGTTTAGCTTGGCCCATGGGCTCCAGTCCTTTTGTGCGCGGCTCACATTGCCGCTGCGTGTTTCGAAGGTCACCGCTCCGGCCCCGCCAAACAAAGACGTCATGCGTCCCCAGTACGAAAACGCACCACCATCCAGCACGTCGCTTTCAAGCGTGCCCGACGGCTCACGTTCCGGCCCGATGGAAAAGATCTCGCCGATATTGCCGGTCACCGCGTAGATCTGTCCCTTTGTTCCGGCCGCGAAACCGGTGACCTGCGCGGCCTCCAGCGTCAAAAGCCGAGTATAGGTATGATCCGAATCCAGGCGATAAATGTTGCCGCGATTTCCTGTGCCTGCGAGCACTTTTCCTTGCGCATCGAACGCCAGCGCGTAGACTACATCCTGCGCATTCGTCCAGACCCGCCTCGCATAGCCATCCGTCTGCACCTGATAAATTTCCGACCCGCCCTGCACTGCCGCAGGTGTGCCACCAGCCGTAGGGGGAGCCCCCGGAGCATCTGCGCGCGCCGCACCGCCTGCCGGTATCACCACGGCCACCGCCCCTTGCCGGCTCTGCGCCGGTCGCTGGCCCGGCGCTGCCGGGGCCGTCGCGGGCGCTTTGATCCCAGTTCCCGCCGCGTACACCGAGCCATCCGCCGCCACCGCCACTGTCGTTATCTCGCGCTTGCCCGCTTCGAACAATACGAACCCTTCGCCCGCCGGCGAAATACGGAGAATTAAGCCGCTCGGGTCCGTGCCAACAATGAGGTTGTCTCGCGCATCCACCGCCAGCGAGCGCACGTGCGCTTCCTCGGTGCGATAGAACACCGAGCCGGTTCCATTTGCCGTCACGCGATGAATCTCACCCTGGTCTCCGGTCGCGACGAACAAGTCGCCTTTGCTTGAAAACGCCAGCGCCCAGATGTATTTCGCGTGCGGATCGTAAAACACTTCCGCCTTACCCGCCGCATCCACGCGATAGACCTTGCCATCCGGCGATGTCGCCGCGTATACACGATCCTGTTTGTCGATGGCGATCGCCTGGATGGCCAGGCCGTCTAGCTCGGTCAATGTCTTGGCCTGGCCGGCCGCGTTCACCACGATCAGCTTGGATTTCGAGCCGCCAACGCCACCGCCGCCCGCATAAACATTGCCCTTTGAGTCCCGCGCCACCGCCCACAAAAACGACACTGCGGGATCGAAAACCTCCCGCACTACCGGCGCCGTCGTCAGGCGCCCTTCGCTCGAAAGCGAAAGCTTGCGCAGCGTGCCTTTCTCAAAATCCGCCGTCTCCGAGTGTTCCCATACCTGGGTCTCCACCGCATACAACGGCAACAGAACGCACAACACCGGCGCTGCAACGCGCAAAAATCGCATGAACGTGACCTTATTTATCCTTCACTACTTAACTTTGATTCGCAGCGAGTAGTTGCCGCTCACCACTTGATCGAACGGAATCGATTGCTGCACCTGCGTACTGTCCGGCGTGCCCACCAATGACCGGCTGGTATTGCGCTCCGTCTGCATGACATTCGCCACCGAAGAGGGCAGGTTGGGCATGGTCTTGTCGTCGGAGTAGAACGTCGCCCGGCTTTGCACCAGCGAAACGTACAAGCGGTTGTTGTCGCGTTCCTGGTTGAGCAGCGACACCATCGACGGAATATCCATGTTCTTGTTCTTCTGCGCCGCGCCGTCTTGCGTGCGATTCAAAGTGTCGGCATCGCTGAAGAGCAGCCGGTGCTCGCCCTTCGGCATGCCGGCCGGAATCTTCACCATGAGCGAACGCTCGATTCTCTCGCCGCGATAGGGCCGCAGAAAAACTTTCACTGGAATCTCCGTGCCCGCCTCTACGTCTGTAGTCGGAGTCCACACCGTTTCTATTGCCACCACGCGCCGCGCGGGCAGAAGATCCACTACGGCATTGACGCTCTTCAGTTTCGGCATCGCCACGTTGTTCAGGAACAGGCGGTTGAACTTCTCGCCCCACCACCCCGCCAGCATCGTAGGCATCGACACCGGGAATTCGCCCGGAGCCAGCATGGTCGAGACGTGTATGCTCTGAGACCCGTCCATCGCTACATCAGCGGTCATGCGATACGTCATTTCGTCGGCGTACAAATTCATCTGCTGCAGCGAATTGCTGAGCGTAGCCGACATGAGGAACGGCGTCCATTTCTGGTGCACGAAGACGTTGAAGTTGAGATCCTTTTCCTTTACCACGGCATCGTTCTCGCCATGCGCCCGCACTTTCACGTGCACCGGAATCACTGGAGCCTCCGCACCAAGCTCGCCCATGATGCCGGTATGCCGGTCCTGCCGCAGCGCGCCCACGACTTCTGTAGCGTTGCCCACTTTGTTGGGTTGATACGAGGAACTCAGAACGGTCAGGATCTCACTCTTGGCGATCGGCATATCCACCGGGCCCAGGTCGAAGAACTGGTGCCCAAAAGCCAAGACGCGCTTGCCATCGTTGTAAGTAACGGTGCCCATGCCCGTTGTAGACATGTCGCCCGAGACCAGAACGCCGCTGACCGCCTCGCCTGGATTCAACGCGCGCTCCCATCCCGCCACTGGCTTCGCCGTGAGCGTTCCCGCGCTCGCTCCGCCCTGGACTGCGGTAATCCCCATCTGTCGCAGCATCGGTTCATAAGTGTTCAAGGTTTCTGCCGTGAAGCCGGAGAACACCAGGGGCGTTTCAATCGGTGTCATCATCGGCGTTCGCGAGGGCAAGGGAGCAGTCCCACCGGCTGACACCAGTTGCGCTACTAACTCGCTAGGCATCTCATACGCCGCCACCGGCTGCGCCGAAGGAACCTTGTCGGGAGTACGCGCGTCGCTCGGCCGCGACCTGTCCAGATCCTGAATTTCCAGCATGGATTCGATCGGAGTAATCCCGCAGATCGCGTCTGGCGAAAACTGGCTCAGCCGCAGAGCCACTGCGCCGATCAACTTGCCATCGACATACACCGGACTGCCGCTCATCCCGCCTGCGACACCCGTCCGCTCGGCCTTGCCGCCCATCTTGGCCATGATGACGTCCTGCCGCGGACCCATCGCGTTATGCCACACGCCGATGATCTCGACCGGCACCGGCTCCGCGGTCATGCCGCTGAAAACCGTCCACGCCGTGGCGTGCATCCCAGGCTTAACGTCTTTTAAAGGAAGGATTTCGGGCTTACCTGCCTTGGGCGGGGTCATATCCGCCGCGGGCGCGAGTCCCCATGGAAAGACAACTACGGCAGCCACCGCCAGCCAGCTTCTCATAGCCGAAATACCTCTCACCCTATTATGCTCGAAGGCGAGTGGGGGGCGGGAACGGCTTTGAGAACGGAACGAAGTCCAGCAGGCAGCGTTATAGGCGCGAACCATCCGGCGGGATAAAGGTAATCTTCGCCCGATTCGTCGATGACCCGAAGCATTCTAGAAGCGGCAGCATCCGCATCCGGAAGGTTTGGTAGATCTTCCTCGTCTCAATCGATGCCGCGTAACCGTCGTTTCGAACGCATACCACGAAGCTGGCAGCCGTTGATGAATGGGTCGGTGCCGAAGATCTGAGTGGAGTCTTGGTTCGCATGTTTCCTATCGTGTCCTAGCGACGGAAACGCTTACCCGATCAGCCGTTCCAGTTTCGATCCTGGACGGATGATCGTCTCGTTGCGCTCCGGGCCCGTCGACACGCCGCCGACTTCGACTCCGGTTTGGTCTTCCAGGAACTTCAGATATGCGCGCGCTTTCTCGGGGAGCTCTTCATACTTGGTGACTCCACGGGTGAGTGTCTGCCAGCCTGGAAGCATTTTATAGACGGGCTCGAGTGCTTCGAGCGCGCGATACGTCGCGGGCATCTCGGTGAGGTCTTTGCCGTTCAGCCGGTAACCGGTACATACCGGAATCTCAGCCAGTTGATCCATCACATCCAGCTTCGTGATTAACAGCGTATCGAAGCCGTTGATCATCGCCGTGTAGCGCAGTAGCGGCACATCGAACCAGCCGCAGCGGCGCGGACGCCCCGTCACGGCCCCAAATTCGTTGCCCTCGCGGCGCAGCAGTTCGCCCCCGCCGTCATTACTCTCAGTGGGGAATGGACCCGAACCCACTCGCGTGATATACGCCTTCGAAACTCCGATCACACCGTGAATCTTCGTAGGAGGCACTCCCGTGCCAATCGACGCTCCCCCCGCGGTAGCGCTCGATGACGTTACGAAAGGATAGGTCCCATGATCGATATCCAGCATGGTTCCCTGCGCGCCCTCGAATAGGATGCGTTTTCCTTGCGCTATCACACCCGCCAGCAGGGCCGCGGTATCGCACACCAACGGACGGATGCGCTCCGCGAACTCCTCATACTGCGCTCGGATCTGCCCGTAGTCGATGGTGTCGTGAAGATTGAACGTTGCCGCCAGAGTTTTCTTGTCTTCCGCCAGCGCATCGTACATGATCCGGAAGCTCTCCGGATCGAACAGGTCCGCCACGCGAATGCCGCGGCGTCCGGTCTTGTCCTCATAACAAGGACCAATCCCGCGCGATGTCGTGCCGATAGGAATGCGATTCTCGCGCGCCTCCGACATCTTTTCCACCAGCCGGTGAAAGGGAAAAATCACGTGGGCGCGATTGCTGATGCGCAGTTGCTTCTTCACGTCGATGCCGGCGGCTTCGAGCGTACCCATCTCGTCCAGCAGCGCGGCTAGATCCACCACTACGCCATTGCCGATGACCGCTTGCACTCCGGGCCGCAGAACTCCGCTGGGAATCAGCTTTAAAACGAACTTCTTTTCTCCGATATAAACAGTGTGGCCGGCGTTATGCCCGCCTTGATAGCGCGCCACGACGTCGAAGCGCTCGGCAAACAAATCCACTACTTTGCCCTTGCCTTCGTCGCCCCACTGCGCGCCGAGAACGATGATGTTTTGCATTGGTATAGGTGCTCGCGCCACTAGGCCCTCCGGGGCGCGCACAAACTCTCATTGTAGCAGCCGCTCCCGCCAGCTGACGCCCTCCCGCTACAATAACCTTGATGCAGCTTTCCGATATTTTCCTCCGGATGGGCCTAGAGAATTTCGAGCAGCTTCTGCGCTCCGTCTCGCTCGGCCGCTTGAAAACCTTCCAGATGTTCGAGCCTTTTAAGACGCGCCTGCACCTCCACAAGCTGAACTCGGAAACCCTGCGTAAATCCGCTCCACGGCAATGGACGCGTCTGGAAGAAGGCAATGCAGATCTGGCCACCGACCTCGCGCAGGCAATCCTGATCTCCCACATGGACATGATCAAAGCCGTTTTGGATGAGCTCGGCGTGCCCCACGAAGACGGATTCTTCGCCAAGGATACTGACGTCAGCACTTATCTCAAAGACGGCTGGCAGCAAATCGCTTGGGAAAAATTCCGTGGCCAGTTTCCGCCCGCTGCGCTGCTGTTCTACATCAACCACTTGGCTTGGGAAGTAGCCAAAGCCGAGGACGTGTTCGCGCCCGCGGCATAAATCCGCGCCCATATGCAGAAACTGTACGAAGCCGTCCGTGCCGGAGATCGCGAGGCTGCGAAAACTCTGGTGGCGTCAGATCCCACGCTGGCCATCTTCGCCGCCGCGATTTTCGGTGACGTAGCGGAAGTCGAGAAGCTGCTCACAGGCAATCGTTCACTGGTGACTGCCGTAAGCCCCGACGGCTGGCTGCCGCTGCATCTCGCGGCGCACTTCGGCCATACCGATGTGGTCCGCGCACTGCTGAATAAAGGAGCGCAAGTGAACGCCTCCTCCACCAACGCGCTGCACAACGTGGCGCTGCACGCCGCCGCGGCCGGACGCGCACAGGCCGCCGCGAAGCTTTTATTGGATGCCGGAGCCAACGTCAATGCCCGTCAAGAGGGCGGCTGGACTCCACTGCACTCCGTCGCGCAAAACGGAGATATCGAATTCGCGCGCCTTCTTGCCGAGGCCGGAGCCGACGTGAACGTGCGCGCCGATAATCAGCAACGCCCGCTCGATCTCGCCCTCACCAAAGGGCAGCAAGCCATGGTCGACTTTCTCGAGTCCCACGGCGCCAGTCTCTAAGCTCGCTGTTCACGGCCAGTCCGGAAAGACGATTTCCATCGCACTCTTGCCGCAACGCTCATAAAAGGCCTCATCCATGGCGGGGATTTTAGACCCGTATACTTTCGCGAAGTGCTTTCCCCAGTGGGGTCGCCGTCCATCGGCGTCGGTAAATCCATATTCTTCCGCCACGTCCCACGACGCCAGCACGCGCCCCGATTTCTTGAATACAGCGGGATCGGCAGCCAGCGCTGCAATGGCTCGCCCCACAAACAGCGGCGATTCCGACGCCTCGAAATTCGGATCCTTCTTCGCGCCCTCTTGCCAATTCGCCTCGGTTACTCCAAAATTCTCAAGCATGGCCTCGGACCGCAGAAATCCGGGCGTAATCGCGAGCGCTGTCACGTTACGGCGGCGCAGTTCGTAGGCCATGCCGAAGGCCAGCCGTATTACGGAGCTCTTCACCAGATCGTAAAACAGGTTCCCGCGATAGCCGAAGGAATTTCCGTCCGTAACCTCCACGATCAATCCACTACCCGATTCCAGCAGCAGCGGAGCGCCATGCCGGCTAGTGATGATGTGAGTATCAATCGCCTGCCGGAGCATACGAAAGCCCTTGTCGAGCGAAGCTTCCCAGAAGGTTTTGCCGAATTCCGTCAGCTCCTCGCCGCCCCAAATGTCATTGACCAAAATATCGAGCCGCTGTTGCTCCCGCCGGATACGCTCAAATAAGGCGGCAACCTGCTCCTCATCCGCGTGATCCACGCGCACCGCATGAGCAGCGCCGCCCGCTGCGTTGATCATTTCGGCCGTCTCGTCGATGGTCTCGGGGCGGTTAGGAGTCGCCGGGTTGTCCCGTACGCTGCGTCCGGTGCAGTACACCACGGCACCGGCTTCGCCTAGTGCACGCGCGATTCCCCTTCCCGCGCCTCGCGTGGCGCCGGCCACTACCGCGACCTTCCCTTCTAGGGGCGCCATATCACCCGGCCGCTTCCGCGATCCGCCGCTACTTCTGCCCGAAAATTCCGATGTAGACGCCCTTGGCAACCACTTTGCCGTTCATGGCGTTCATAAGGTCAGTGCGCGACGTGGAAGCTGGCAGTCCCAGCTTCGCGTCCAGCGCATAGACCTCGAAAATATAGTGATGGTCGCCGTGTCCCGGAGGCGCGCACGGCCCCATGTAGACCGGGTTCCCGGCAATATTCTTGATCTGCTTGGAGCCATCGGCATGATCGCCGCTCGGGACGCCTTCGGGCAATCCTTTGGCGTCGGCCGGAATGTCGAAAATGGCCCAGTGCAACACGTCATTGGTGGCGGAGCCGTTCAGTACCGGGTCGGGATCGTGGAAAATGATGGCATAACTCTGCGTGGTGGCGGGAGCGCCGGACCAGGTGATGGCCGGCGAGGGACTGGTCGCGCTGGCCGCGCAAGTGTACTTGTTGGGAATGCGCCCCCCATCGGCGAAGTCCGCAATGGTGATATGGATCATCGGCGGCAGGCGGAAGCCGCCCTTTTTCTTGCCGCCCTTATCCTGCGCCCCGGCAATCGCAACCGACGCCAGCAGCGCCGCCGCCGTTATTAAGATCTTTGTGTAACGCATGAATTGTCTCCTGGGATTTTTGGATAGCTACACTATAGTGTATTGAATCGGGAACATCCCAATCACGCCCTTCGACGATACGCAATCGCAGTCGTGAGTGTCGCCATCGGCTTTGCGCTCCGCGTGGCGTTGGCCCCATTCCTGGGCTGGACAGTACCTTACATTACTTTTTTCCCCGCAGTCATGTTCGCTGCCTGGTTCGGAGGATTGGGACCCGGAATCTTGGCAACCATCTTGAGTCTCGGTGCCGCTTTGTACTGGGCAATTCCACCAACCCGCTTCGCCCTTGAGTCCCCCGCGGATCTCGTGGGTGCCATCGTCTTCGTAGCCGTCGCGGTTTTCATCAGCATACTCAATGAAGCCTTGCGCCGCGCTCGCGCCCGCAGCGAGCAGCGCCTGGAGGAATTGACCCTGGAAACGGCTCAGCGAAGCCGTGTGGAACAAGCCCTTGCGGAATCCAAGCGCGAAGCGGAGGAGAGCCGCGATCTGCTGCAAACCACCCTTGCCAGCATCGGCGACGCCGTCATCGTAACCGATACCGAGGGGCGCGTGACTTTCTTAAACGCAGTGGCCCAGGAGTTGTCCGGTTGGAGTGACACCGAGGCCGCGGGGAAGGCCAACTCGGAAGTTTTTGTGATCCGCAATGAGAAAACTCACGGATTGGTGGAGAACCCTATCGAGAAGGCCCTTCGCGAGGGAGTCATCGTCGGCCTGGCGAATCACACCGTTCTGATCGGCCGAAACGGCCGCGAGATCCCGATCGAAGATAGCGCCGCTCCCATCCGTAATAAGCGTGGGCAGATCCTCGGTATTGTGCTCGTCTTTCGCGATGTTTCGCGCCGCCGCAAGGCCGAGACTGCCCGGGAAAGAAGTGAGGAGCGTTTGAGGCTTGCGCTCGACGCTGGTCAGATTGGCGTTTGGGATTGGGATGTCGCCCAAAACCAAATCGAATGGTCGGACCTCGTTTATGACTTGCATGGCGTCCCTCGCGGCATGTTTCCCGGCAAAGTGGAGGATTTTGCCCATCTTATTCATCCCGGCGACCGGGATCGAATCAGTGAAGCGATCACGGCAGCATTGCGCGAGAACGTTCCTTACGACGTTGAATTTCGCGTGATTCATCCCGATGGCAGCGTGCATTGGCTCTCCACCACAGCGGTGGTGTTTCGCAACGAAAAGGGAGAGCCCGTTCGCATGCTCGGCGCCACCAACGACATCACGGCCCGCAAGGAGGCTGAGGCCAATCTGCTCCAGCAGTGGCGAACGTTTGACACAGCGCTTTCTCATACGCCGGATTTCACCTACACATTCGATCTCGCAGGCCGCTTCACCTACGTGAACCGTTCGCTCCTTTCTCTTTGGCAGCTCCCTCTCGAGCAAGCCCGGGGAAAGAATTTCTTCGAGCTGCAATATCCGCCGGACCTCGCCGCTCGCTTGCAGCGCCAGATTCAAGAGGTGATCGCCACCCAGCAGCCCATTCGCGACACCACGCCCTTCACGGGACCAACCGGTGAAACCCGCCACTACGAGTACATCTTTGTTCCCGTATTCGGGGCTGCCGGCCTGGTGGAGGCGGTGGCCGGCTCGACTCGCGACATCACCGAGCGCAAGCAAGCCGAAGAAGCCCTGCGGACGAGCGAGGAACGGCTAACCTTGGCGCTGGAGGCCGGTGGCGGGGTGGGCACTTGGGATTGGGATGTTCCGGGCGACCGGGTCCACATAAATCCTCAATTCGCCAAGCTCTTTTCCATTGACGCGGAGCGGGCCGCTGACGGCGCGCCTCTCGCCGATTTCATGCAGCACATCCATCCCGATGATCGTGTCCGCAATGAGCGGAGCGTCCGCGATGCCGTCGAAACAGGAGGCGATTATGCGGAAGAATATCGCGTGCTTCAGCAGAACGGTACGGTGCGCTGGGTCTTTGCCCGGGGACGTTGCAACGCGGACCCCTCCGGGCGCGCTATCCGTTTCCCCGGCGTAGTGTTCGACATCACAGAGCGCAAAGAGGCCGAAGATGCGCTGCGCAGGGCCAACCGCGAGTTGGAAGAATTCGCCTACGTGGCAAGCCACGATCTTCAGGAGCCGTTGCGCATGGTCAACATCTACACGCAACTGATCCTGCGGGACCTCGGCGTCACCGGAACCAAGCTAAATCAGTACGCGGGGTTCGTCCAGCAAGGCGTCAACCGGATGGAATCGCTTATCCAGGACCTGCTAACCTTCTCGCGCACCGTGCATACGGACGAGCTGCCGATCGGGAAAGCGGACCTCTCGGCAGCCTTCACCGAGGCCATGTCGGTGCTCAAAAATCGGATGGAAGAGAGCGCCTCTGTAATCACCGCGGGTCCGTTGCCCGTTGTGCGCGGAGACACAGCGCAGATGGCTCACGTATTTCAGAACATCCTCTCCAACTCTCTGAAATATCGCAAAAAAGACCTTCCCGCAAACGTACAGGTCTCTGCTGTGCAGGATGGGAGCTTCTGGAACGTCTCCATCCGGGACAATGGCATTGGCTTTGAGCCGCAATATTCAGAACGCATTTTCGGCTTATTCAAACGCTTGCATAAAGAGGAATATCCGGGCACCGGCTTGGGACTGGCAATTTGCCAGCGCATCGTCGAGCGTTTTGGAGGGCGCATGTGGGCGGAAGGAAAACCTGGCGAGGGCGCTGCATTCCATTTCTCGCTTCCTCGCTGGGACGGCGATTAGAAATGTTGCAAATCGTTTTGGCGGAGGATAATCCCGGCGATATCCTGCTGGTGCGGGAAGCGCTGCAGGTGCATCATGTCGACCACGAATTGCACGTTCTGCGGGACGGCGGCGAAGCCCTGATTTTCGTGGCCAGGATGGGGCAGGAGGGTGGAACGCCGTGCCCGGATATCATGCTCCTGGATATGAACCTCCCCAAGGTGGACGGACCCGACGTGCTGGCGGAGTTTCGCAAGCACCCGGCATGCACTCGCACTCCGGTGATTGTGATCACCTCCTCCGATACGCAGAGGGACCGCGACCGCATGGCCGGCCTCGGCATCACCGCTTACTTCCGCAAGCCCTCAAACTTGGACGCCTTTATGCAATTGGGCGCCATGGTGCGGGACGCGGTAAAGGAACAAGATTCTTAACCCGACTCCGGCTCGATGAAAACGGGCTCCAGAAGGATATGTTCTTTACAACATATTATCTGGATGACATACTATGAGAGTGAAGTGGGAAGTTGAATTCCATAAGGACTTCGATCCCGAATTCGACGCGCTGTCGGATGACGTGCAGAAAGAATTACTCGCTCATGCTCTGTTACTGGAGCAGTTTGGCCCGCAGCTTGGCAGGCCCCGCGTCGATACGCTCAAAGGTTCGCGCCACGCGAATATGAAGGAGTTGCGCTTTGACGCGGCGGATGGCGTCTGGCGCGTCGCCTTCGCGTTCGACCCGAAGCGCAATGCGGTCCTTCTGATCGCAGGAGACAAAACGGGAGGCGGCGAGAAGAGATTTTACCGCTATCTCATAGCCAAGGCCGACGAAAGGTTTGATGAGCATCTGTCACGAACCCAAAACAAGGCAAGTAAGAAGAAGGGGACATAACCATGCCAATCACGCTGAAAGACAAGATGAAGAGACTGAGCCCCGCCCAGCGCAAGAAGGTCGAGGCTCGCGCCGCCGACCTGATCGCCGAGGAGATGACCTTGCGCGAACTGCGGCACGCGCGCAAGCTGACGCAGGTCAAAATAGCTAAGACGCTCGGGGTCACCCAAGATAGTGTTTCGCGTCTCGAAAAGCGGAGCGATCTCTTGCTGTCCACGCTCCGGAAAACGGTGGAAGCCATGGGCGGGAATCTTTCGCTTGTAGCCGAGTTTCCCGACCGCGCACCCGTGATTCTTTCCGGCATTGCCGAAGATGATCCAAGACCAAAGCGGAGACGTGTCGCCTAAGGCGACGACGGCCCTCATTTAATTTTGCCGCCACCCTTACCCCTCACGCCGACACCCTCACCCCCGACCTCTCCGTCGCCTCTTCTTGCTGCACTCCATCCCTCAAACGCAGCACGCCTTGCGCTAACGCACTGGTTCGCGATCCCGGCAAGATCACGCCCGTCAGGTTCAGTGGATCGGCAAGTGCGATCTCGATCTCCTCCCCCTCTCCACCGTTGCGGCGCACGTCGCGCAGCAGTTCCACCGCCTCCGGACGCGCGAATTGTTCCCCGGAAAATCCCGCCACGAACCGCCCGCCGCGTACCTCGCCGCGAGCCTCCCATTGCCGCAGCACCACCAGCACGCTGCGCCACGGCGGCGCCAGCGTTTCCCGCGCCAACAAATCGCGGAAGATCACGCCCCAGCGGTCCAAGAGAACTCGCGCGAAGAACTCCACATCGGTTCCCGCGGCCCCGGTCTCGAAAATTGCCCACCGCCCCGTAGCATGCCGAGGACGCGCCATCCGCCCCCGCCCCTCGCCGCGCCGCCGCTTGGGATCGATCAACGCCCGCAGGTTCTCGAACCCGTCCGCGGTGACGCGCCCGCCCGCTACCAACTCCCACAAGCCGTCTTCCACTTCGCTCGCCAAACGTCCCGTCGCGCGCACCAGATCGTGGAAGAACGAAGCCCCGCGCTGTTCCAGCGCAGCCTGCACGTCTTTCGCGGCATGCGACCAGGTTTGTTCCATCGTCCCCGGCGCCGGCAACAATTGCGCGGCGTCTTCGCGCAGAAAAATCCCCAGCGGAGCCACTCGCGTCGGCCGCACCTTGCGGCTCCCCTGCGATTCCAGCGCCGGATGCGGTGATAGCCGCCCCCACATCACCTCGCCCGCCAGGCACAGCCGGTCGAGCCATTCGGGATCGTAGTTGTGCACGCGCCGCGGCAGCACCGTCGACTCCCACGCCGCGGCAGAAATTTCGTAACCCTGCAATTGTCGAAGAACCTGGTAGAGTCCGTCCACGCCATGCAATCGCGCGCCCGGAGTCAGATGCTGCCAGCGGCACAGGAAGCGCATAAAGTCGGCGGAACTCACCGGCTCAATCTCGCGGCGCAGCCGTCCCAGGGTCTGACGATGGATGCGCGCCAGAATGCGGCGATGGCAAAACTCGTTGGCGATCCCTGTGAAATTGCCGCGCAGGATCTGGCCTTCCGCTTCGAGTTGCGCTAGAGCGATCTCAACGTCGCTCAGCGGCAAACTCAGGCGTCCCCCAATGCCCGCCGCTGTGAACGGACCGATCGAGTCTGCCCATCCGCGCAGGATCGCCGTCGTATTTTCTGTCTGATCGATGCGCTCGGTCGCCACCCAGTGTCCGCCAACCGTGGACGCCCGCCCCGCTCGCGCCAGTTCATCGTAATATCCGCGCCACTCCGCCACCGCAGGCAACACGATCAGCGTCAGCAGCGCATCATGCAACTCATCGGCATCGCGCACTACCGGCCAGGATTGCTCCGCCACTTCCGCGATGGCCGCCGGGTCCAGCGCGCCCATGTTGGCCGCGTCCGCCGGCGGCAGGCTCCGCCGCAACTGCACGGCTCGCGTGCGGCGCTCCTCAAGCGGCGCGTCATCCAGAAACGCATACGCATTTGCGTTGAGAATCTCATGGCAGAAGGGCGAAGGCTCCGGCGTATCGATGGCGACCGTTCGCAGCGTGCCTTCTTCCATGCGCTGCAGGATCGCGATCAGCCCATCCAGATCCATCGCCTCGTGCAGACAGTTGTCGATGGACTCGTTCACCAGCGGATGATCCGGAATGCGGATCTCGCCCTCCAGGTTCTCGGCGCACGCCGCTTGATCCGGGAACACCGCCGCCAGCAGATCGTCCGCGCGCATGCGCTGAATTGGCGGAGGCACCTTGCGTCCCCCTAGGAAACGCGGCACTGCCAGCGCCCGCGACGCGTTCCATTTCCAGCGCGCCCCGAACATGGGAGCCGCCAGCAGCGCCTGCGTCAGCACATGCGTCACCGAATCCGGCCGCAAATAGCTGAACACCAATTCCAGCGGGAAGGAATGTTGATCGCTGAGTGACAGCACCAGCCCGTTATCCGTCGCCGCCGCCTGCAACTCGAAGTTGAACGCGCGACAGAAGCGCTTGCGCAGCGCCAATCCCCACGCCCGGTTGATGCGCGATCCGTACGGAGCATGCAGGATCATCTGCATCCCGCCGCCCTCGTCGAAGAATCTTTCCGCGACAACGGTGTCCTCGCTAGGCACTGCGCCTAACGATCGTGCACCCGCGCGGACGTACTCGACAGCCTGCTCCGCTCCCAGACGATCCAGTCCGCACTCAGAGATCAGGAGCTCGACGGCATCCGCGCGCTCCTCAATCTCCACGCGCAGTTCCGACACCGCATGCGACAGCTCTCGCGTCCGCCCCGGCGCTTCTCCGCGCCAGAAAGGAATCGATGGGGCCGCGCCGTGAGCGTCCTCCACGCGAACGCGCCCCGTTTCCACGCGCCTGATGCGCCACGAAGTGGTACCCAGCAGGAACACATCGCCCGCCAGGCTCTCCACAGCGAAGTCTTCGTCGACGGTACCGACCGTGGTTCCCTCCGGCTCAGCCACTACTTGATACTGCGCACTATCCGGAATCGCGCCACCATTCGTGATCGCCATCAGCCGCGCCCCGCGTCGCCCGCGCAGCCGGTGGTTCACCTGATCTCGATGCAGTAGCGCTCCGCGCCGTCCGCGCGAAGTTGCCATGCCCTCGGAAAGCATCTCCACCACGGCATCGAAGTCGCGCCGCGCCAGATCGCGATAAGGATATGCGCGCCGCACGAATGCGAACAATGCCTCTTCGTCCCAGTCGTCGCAAGCCGCCATTGCGACAATCTGCTGCGCCAGGATGTCCAGCGGCGCGCGCGGAATTTCCAGGCGATCCAATTCACCGCGCCGGATCGACCGGATCACCGCCGCACTCTCGATCAACTCATCGCGGGTGGTCGCAAAGATTCTGCCCTTGGGTTTGGCTCCCACCCAGTGGCCCGCGCGACCGATGCGCTGCAGCGCCACGGAAATCGATCGCGGCGAGCCGATCTGGCACACCAGGTCCACGGTTCCGATGTCGATTCCCAATTCGAGCGACGCCGTCGCCACCACGGCCCGCAACTCGCCCCGCTTCAGCCGCTGCTCCGCTTCCAGGCGCAATCGCCGCGAAAGACTGCCGTGATGCGGTAGCACCATCCCCTCGCCCATTCGTTCGCCGAGTGCATGCGCAACCCTCTCCGCTTGACGGCGCGTGTTGACGAACACCAGCGTTGTCCGATGCTCTTGCGCCAGCGCCGCCGTGCGGTCATAAATCTCCGACCACATTTCGTTAGATGCAACCGCGCCCAGCTCATCACGCGGCACTTCGACGGCGACATCCATATCCCGACGCCGGCCCACTTGAATAATTTGCGCCCGGTCACTCAGGAACTGCCCCACCTCCTCGATGGGACTCACCGTGGCCGACAATCCAATCTTCTGGACCCGCTCGCCCACCAGGGCGTCCAGCCTCGCCGCCGATAGCGCCAGATGTGAACCGCGCTTCGATCCCGCCACCGCGTGAATTTCATCCACGATCAGCGTGCGCACCGAACGCAGCATCTGCCGCGACTTCTCGGCCGTCAGCAGAATGAACAGAGACTCCGGCGTTGTCACTAAGATGTGCGGAGCTTTCTTCGTCATCCGCTGCCGCTCGCCGATGGGCGTGTCGCCCGTCCGTACTGCCACACGGATTTCGGGCAGCGGGGCACCTTCCTCCCGCGCCAATTCCGCGATCCCCGCCAGCGGAATCTCCAGGTTCAGGCGGACGTCGTTGCTCAGCGCCTTCAGCGGGGACACATAAAGGATGCGCGTCTCATCCGTAAGCTCGCCCGCACTGGCACTGCGAACCAAACCGTCCAGAGCGTGCAAAAACGCCGCCAGCGTCTTGCCCGATCCAGTGGGTGCGGAGATCAGGACGTCTTCGCCCGAATGAATTGCCGGCCAGCCCAAGCGCTGCGGCTCAGTGACGCCGGCAAACCGCTGGGCAAACCATTTCTGGACGGCGGGATGAAACCAGGAAAGAGGCACGGAACGGGGCGCTCTGCCTTTTAGCATAGCGCGTCCTTGGCCATCTGGAATCAGTTGAATATGGTAACCTTAATCGTCGCTTGCGCGCCTGAATGAGAGGGTATATCTGTATCGATCCGGGCGAATCCGGCGCAGTAAATTGAAGGCATTTTAATCGCGTGAACCCAAAAATTTTTCCTCTTAGAAATGCATGGTTGACCGGCGTTGGCTTTGCCGCGCTCGCGGTTGGATCGTTGGTCATCCAGGGTTGCAATAAGACTGACCAGCCTGCTGCCCAAGAAGGTGGCGGCGGAGGGGGAAAGAAAGGCAAGAAGGGCAAGGGCGGCGGGGATGGCCCGGTACCGGTGGAAGTAGCGAAAGTTCTCCGCAAGGATGTGCCGATCGACATGACCGCCGTCGGGAACGTCGAGCCGTTTTCCACGGTTTCCGTTCGTCCTCAGGTCAGCGGCCAATTAGAGGAAGTCTTCATCC
>CAZDGT010000481.1:0-5023 GCA_964504905.1 uncultured Bordetella sp.
TGCGAAAATCTGCCATTTCCTTCTCCTTGTGAATTGTTGGAATTGAATTGATGGAAGTTCTCTTGTTCAACCTGAGCCTCAATCTGCAATCCCCTTAGCTTTGAAGAACCTCGGGAACCGAGCTTCCCAGCCGCACTTCACATCTGGCTGATCTCCGCTCGACTGCTGTCTTACACTCCAGCTCATCTTGATCGACTTCTCTACTTCTTCTTTTTCGTTCTGTGCTCGCGGGAATGACGGCGCAAACCACCGCCCTGCCCTGATATACAACTAACAACTGCTATGGAAAACCTCGGACGCAGTCAGACTTATTGATACCATTGCCGAATAGGTCTCGTCAAGGCTAAAGTGCTAGTGAACAGTATAGTTTGGCAGGATTTCACCCATTTACCCCCTCTGGGGGGACCAGAGAGTGGGGATTTCGCGGGGTTGACCGGGGATTTTGACGGGTAGACGGGGCTGGCCTTAAGGGTTTTCCATTAAAGCATCTTAACGTATTTCTGCAGTTTCTTAACTCGGTCGCGAAGCTCATTACTGGCCTCAATCAGGTCGCTTTCATCCAGAATGACATGTGGCGTCATAAATATGATGAGCTCGCTGCGGGCGTGCGAGTTGTTCTTGCTGCCAAAAAGCAGCCCGACGCCCGGCAGCCGCGCCAACCCAGGAATTCCGCTGGACCCGCTGGTATTGGTCTCGCTGATGATTCCGCCGATGGCGATAGTATCGCCATCTTGCACGGTGATCTGCGTCTGCACCACTTGCTGATCGAAGGCTGGAGTCAGGGTGCCGGCACCGCCGCTGGGCTTGCTGACTTCCTGGTTGATGACCAGAGTAACGACGCCGCTGGGATTCACGCGCGCGTTTACCTGTAAGGTGACCCCAGTGTTGTGCGAGGAAATAGAACTGGTAACGGTGCTAGAACCGGCGACCGTGGTGGAAGATGACGTCTGCACCGGAACTTGAGTTCCCACGGTCAGCGACGCCGGAATGCTATCGGTGGCAATGAGACTCGGCTCGGAAAGAATACGAGTCCGGCCAGCATTCTCGGAAAGGTTGAGGAATGCGAGAAGCTCTTTGCTCTTACCCACCAGGCTGCCGAATTGGAGGGTTGCCGTAGTCAATCCACCGGACGCCGCCCCCAGCGCCCCCAGAAGGCCGCGATCCGTCCCGCTCACGCGCTGGAATTGCGCCGAGACACCGCCCGCGAACGATCCGGTTAAATCGACTGAATAGATCTTGGCTTCCAGCAAGATCTGGCGGGGAGGGACATCGAGGTCCTTGAGGATTTGTAAAATTCCCTGGTACTGTTCCGCCTTAGCCTGGATGATCAATGCGTTGTCCAGCGGGTTGGCTACTACGCGCACTGCAGGGCTGCCGTCCGGGTTTTGTCCTGGGACGGGCTGCGGGGCGGGAGCGAGCGTGCCACCCACAATCGTTGCTCCGCTGGCCGCGCCAGTGGCAGCAGCAGGTGCTTGGGCGGCATAGCCTCCAAACACGGGGTATCCATATCCGCCGCCAAACTGGCCACCACCATAGCCGCCCATCGAGAGACCCGGACACCCACCCAACCCACCGAAATTATTGTTAAAACTATTCCCGCTGCCATAGGTGCTGCGATTTGTGTTGCCTACGCCGGTCGCGGCAGAGGTGTTAGGATATCCGAAACCGCCGCCGCCAAAACCGCCACCATAGCCGCCGCCATACCCCCCACCATAGCCCCCACCGTAGCCGCCTCCATAGCCGCCTCCGTAGCCGCCACCATAGCCCCCACCCACTCCGTAGAGCTGGCTCAGCGCCATCGCCACGCACTCCGCGCGTCCGTAGCGCAGGCGGTATACGTGATTCTCGCTGCCGCCACCGAGTGTCACCTTGACGGGAATGTCCAGCTTCTTCAGCCATTCCTCAATGGTGTCGAATACGCCCGGATTGGGAGCCACTGCGATCAGCGTGTTGATACGGTCCACCGGCAGGAAACGCACAGTGGCACTCTTGCCATCCAATGAAATCGCCTTCAAAACATTGTCGAGGTCTTTCACCAGGTCCGAAGGGCGGGTGTTCTTCACATCAAACAGGCGCACGCGCTGGTTCGCGAAGCTGTCGCTATCGAACAACTGAATCAGTTCCATGGTCCGGCGCATGTTGCGCCGGCTATCCAGAATGAAGAGCAGATTCGAAGGCGCATAAGAGTACATGGTGGCATTCTCGCCCACAAACTCACCCAGCACTTTGGTGAGTTCATCCACCGTCACATACTTCAGGAACACCAGATTCAGCATGATCTGGTCATCTTCCGGAATATCGCGTGCGTTCACTTGCGGGCGCAACGGCATTTTGGGGGCGTCCTTCAACGGCAAGATGCGATAGATCTCGCCTTCCTGAATCATGGCCGCCCCATTGATGCGCAGGATCAGGTCCAGCAATCCGCGGGCGTCCATGTTGGCCGTGCTCCCGTAGGTGTTGAGCACGACGCTTCCTTTCACAGCAGGGTCCAGGATGTAGTTGATCTTCAGGCGGCGCGCCAATTGATTGATCACTTCTATCAGGGAAGCGTTCTGCAGAGACAAATTCCCGATGGGGACCGGGGCCGGTTCGGCGGGGGCCGGCGCCGCTTGAGCCTGGGGGGCCGGAGCGGGAGCTGCCTGGGCGGGCGGAGCCTGAACCTGCGCAAAGGCGTTGGCGAGACAAACGGTCAGGAAAACCGCAATGCCCGGAACCGCCATCAATCGTGTTCTCATGTCGCTCGCTTTCATTTCACTGGCTCCCAACTGCATGAAGCACCAAATATTCCCATGGACACTCCCTTACGAAATCCCGAGTGAACCGTACCGCTAGGCGAATTATCAGAAGGCAAACAGGATCGAACACCACCGGACAGCAATGGCCCAAATACGTCGTCACCGTCGGTGTCGGCATCGCTTTTGCCATTCGCGTTGTTCGCCGTGCTGGAACCGCCCAATGCCGTTACCGCCTTCGCCGCGGTCTGTGCGCCAGCCGCCGCAGGTGCATTTAAAGTCACGGGAGCCGCGTTGGGATGGTCCAGCGACGCGACGGACCTTGCTGGGGCGGGAGCGGCGGTAGACGCAGGCGCTGAAGGCGCCGCAGGGGAAGCCTGCGCCACGGTTTGCTTCGGCCGCAACGCTTCCAGCTTGCGTTCGACAGTCTTGCCTTTCCAATCGAAGGTGATGTTGTCCTCGTCAAAGCTAACCAGCGTGAAGTCGCCGAGATGATCGCCCGCGTGATAACTGCGCTGCGCGCCGTTGCCCGCGCTCAGCAGAATCACCGGCTCGTCAATCGCCATCTGGCCGTGGTAGTTGGGGAGTGCGGGCATGACGGGTTCGGGCGCAGGCTTAGGAGCCTCAACCACTACCGTTGGATTGCGATCCTTCGAAAACAGCATCTTGCTCGCGACATCGATATAGTCGGCGGGGGCCGAGGCTTTCACGGCGGGCGGCGCAGGGGGAGCCAGCACCGGCTTGGGCGGGACTTTACGCTGCAGCATGGCACGCTCACGCGCTTGCGCTTCCAGCCAATGGGCCCGCAGCATCCACACTAATAGCCCGGCCAAGCCCACCAATGCCAAATTCAACAGGACAATCCGGCGATTCAAAACGCGCCTCCCGAGGCCTTCTTGGCGGCCTGCGACTTTTCAGGGACCAAGCGGCGCGGCACGATACCCGATACCGCAAGCCGCACTGCCACGGTCTTCTCTTTCGCGTTTGCGGATAGCACACGCAGATCGCTGGTGGCCACCAACTCAGGCTGGCTCTGTAGAGCGGCTAGCATATTCACAAGCTGATCGATATGGCACTCGATCTGGACAGCGACGCTCGCTTCGCCATAGGAATCTCCGAAAGGACGAATGGGAGTGAGTTCGGTGGAACGAATGTCAACCGGAGGATTCTCCGCGGCTCCCAGGCGGCGAATGATTTGAATCACCTGCGCCTGGGCCTGGGCCGCGGTATCGGCGGTGATCATCCCTTTTTCGCGCAGGCCAAGATCGGCGGATACTTTCTTGAACACGTCTTCTTTCGCGGGAAGCGTGGCCGCCACTTCGCGCAAACGGGCCAAGCGGGCTTCCGCAAGTGTCACGGGGTTCCCCGCCGGAACGACCACTGCCGCGGCGTCGTCACCGGTTGGCCAGAAGTGAACCACCAGTCCGAGCAAGGCCGAAACGGCCAGCCAAGCCAAAGCGCGCCGGTCGCGAGGAGTCAAATTCATCTGCCAGGCTCCCGGTTGGTTCGAATGCGAAACGCTTCGGCATTGTTCACGCGCGAAGGAGGAATTGCAAATTCGGAGCCTCGAAATAGTAGGGAGGCATCGATCGTCTGCAGCAACGGCGCCGCTTGCGCGGTTTCACCAGCCAGCGTCACCTGGGTACGCGTAATTTCCAGCAGGTTGAGCCAGGAAGGCGGCGGCAGAATTCGCGTCATCTCGCCCAGCACGTCCATATCGTTCTTGGTGCGGGCCCGCAATTCATCTAGCTGCGCGGTATTGCGACGGGCTATTTCGATTTGACGGTCGAGGGCAGCCACGCGGTTCGCTGCCGGCGAAATTCTTGCGATCTCCGCATTCAATGAGGCCAGATAGCGCTTCGCGTCATACCGCGGAAACAACGCCAGCGCCACGGCCAGCAGAAGCACCGCTGCGCCCAACGCGGCGGAGGGAATCCACAGCCAACGCGCGCCGGAGGGCCGCAGATCCTTCGGAAGCAGATTCAGTGGCAGTGCCATCATGGGGCACGCCGAGGACAGCGCCGCGGCGTAGGGCAACGCCGGGGCCGCTTGCAGCAGCACATCCAAACCGGAAGCGAGGATGTCCGCTTCCAGGCGCAACTCCGAAGCCGCCAAGGGCGCGGCACGCTCCAATGGAACGTCGAAGTTAGCCGAAAACACCGGGCGACTGGGGCTATTCGCGGGCGGCCGCGGATGGATCCAACCCCGAAGTAGTGGTTACGATGCGGCAGCTCTATCTAACGCCGCGCACCGGCTCCGGAATTGTTGTGGGTTCTGAGAATGCGCCGGTG
>CAZDGT010000482.1:0-1934 GCA_964504905.1 uncultured Bordetella sp.
TGCGACCACCCGGATCGCCGCCGGCTCCTATGGCCTGCACCGGTGTTTCCGATGTTGGCGCGGGAGCCTGCAATGAAGATTGGGCTGATGAGGCCGTTTCCAAGCTTGATTGATTCAATTCGATCAAACCCTTGCGGTCGCCGGGCGGAGCGTTTGGATTCGTCCCCAGACCCAGTCCATTGGGGTCACCGATCAGATTGATGTTGGTCGGCGCGGCCTCTACTTCCTTGTGGGAAGTAAACGGAAAGACGTACAGATAAGTCAACGTCAGCGCGAACACGTGCAACGCAATGGCGAAGACCCACGCACCCACCACCATCGGGCCGCTGCTGAGGATGGACTTAACGCGCTGGCGATTTCCGCCGTCGGTTGATGCTTTCGCGGTTACAGGATTCACTAGAGCCTTGCTGGTGGACATTGATCATCCGTCAGTGCATGGTCTCTTCGGGAAACGGCATTTGGAGTGCAATCGTAGACCGGATGAAGCCAAAGCCTCGGAGTCCGGCCGTGCGTCGATTCACAAACTGTATTCCTGAAATTGAAGCCGGTCAACCGAAATTACGTTATCCAGGTAAAGAGATCGTGAATTTCGATGAAAAATGTATCACGCATCCATGCCTGCTCGTCGATGCAAACATCAGGAGGTAGACTCCGGAGATGCGAATGAACGTTCGAAATGGGATGTACCTTATTGTCGGTTCTATGGTGTTCGCCTTGCTCGGTATGCCTTTGCAGGCTGACGAAGATCGCAACGAAGCGGGTGCGGCTACAGCCGAAACTAAAGCAGCGGACCCCGTGGGCATTCGGCTCGCTCCGCCCGCCGGTGCTGCTGACGAAAAGGAATATCTTGACGCGATCCGCAAGCGCGTCGATGAAGCAGCGGAGAAGGCGGGGACTGAAACTGATCCTGTTGCGCAGGCGAAGCGATTTCTCGCAGCAGCCAACCTGACCCTTTCCGACGAAATGGAACCTGCTTGTACACGGCGGGTACTGCACCTGGGTCAAACCAATGTTGAATCCAACGAGCGCGTGGCGAGATCGCTCGATCGTGCTGATGCCTTCATCGAGCAGGCGAAACTCCTGCTGGAATCTGGCGCCAAGGACAAGGAAGACAAGAGCGCGTCGGAGCTTCGGTCTCATCAGCGAGCACTCGATGCGTTCGCCAAATCGCTTCGATGTTGTCTGTCCGCCGGTAGCGGAAGTCAACCGGCGGCCAATCCGCGAGAGGCTGCGTCCCTACTTTCTCCCCTGCTGGAGGACAAGAACCCCAAGCTGGTTGCGTCAGCCACTTATTGGCAAGCGCTGCTGCGATCGCAGGACCAACCGCCGGACCGCGTGTTGACGATGCTCGACCTGCCGCTGTCCGATCCCCCCGCGGACTCATTGCCTTATTCGCTTTATGCACGAATGCTGCGGTGCCAACTGGTGGCATCGCGCGGCGGGCACGCGACCGCCTATGGCCTGCTGTTGCAGATGGAGGAAGCTTCGATCCGCTGGCTGAAGAATGACAAAGACGCCGACGACGCCATGCGCGCGATCTCGCTGGTCGAGCTTTTTGTCCTGCAACAGTGGCATGATCGACTCGACTCCACCACCGAAGCTGCCGAGCGAGAGTGGTGCAAGAAGCGGATTGAGACGATCACAAGCGAACGATTGACCGGCGATGTTGCGGTGTATCGCCTGAGCCCGGCGATCCCGATGCTGGTGCCCATCGAATAACAGCGCGTCACACTCGTGAAAATTGGAACAAACCTGCACGATCCGCTATAATCCTGCATCGAAAAGTTTGTGTCGAATTGTGTCCAACCATCAGGCTCGTTCGTCCCTGTCAGTGGTCGAAAACGTAGTATGAGAGTCTGATGAGAGGAGCAGCCGCATGATCCTGTTTCAGCCGCCGATCCCGCCGAAATACACATCGATGAGTCACGAGCAGA
>CAZDGT010000483.1:0-10412 GCA_964504905.1 uncultured Bordetella sp.
ACTCAACAGCGGACTGCGCGAATGCGTTCGCAGGTATCTCACCGACACCCGCACAGATGCTGCCTAAGAGACCGAGCTTTATAGTGTCGCGCCTCGAATGTGTCACGGTATATATCCTCCTAGGCTGAACATTAGTCAGCCCCGTCCGACCGCCGCAACGGCGCTTCGCTTCCGGCGGAATTGCGCGGGAGGACAGTCAAACTCTCGCTTGAACGCGCGGTTGAACGCCGCTTCCGACCCATAGCCTACTGCCGCCGCGACCTCCGCGACGCTTTCCTCCGTGGTTTGAAGCATTTCCGCGCCTAACTTCAACCTCCACTGCGCTAAGTAAGCCATGGGGGACTCGCCCAGAAAATGGCTGAAGCGCTCAGCCAGCCGCGAGCGTGAGAGACCGGCGCGCTTTGCTAGAGAAAGGATGGTCCACGGATGTGCCGGTTCCCTATGCAGAAGCGTGAGAGCCTGACCAACTACCGGATCGCGTGCGCCCGCCAGCCATCCGGTCTCGCCGGGGGGCAGGGTATTGATGTAGCGGCGCAACGTCTCGACGAACAGCACTTCAGACAGCTTCGCGATCACTAAATTGCTACCGGCATTTGATCCGCTGCCGCTGACTGAGAAACGGATGGCATGTTCCAGCCATTGGTCCGTGGGCTCGTTCGCCACGCGTACTTTCATGATCGACGGCAGGCCTGCCAGGAATACCTCGCTGAGTCGCGGCTCGCACGCCAGGTACCCGCACACAAACTTCGTGGTTTCTCCGCCGCCGCCAAAATGCGCCACTTTTAATCCCTGGGTCAGGTTCTTCGCAAACGTTTGAAAAGAATCCACCGGCTTTTCCGGGGAGCCATTGCCCAAAAAATGAGCATCGCCATGCGGAAGAACCACGATGTCTCCGGCGCTCAACTCTTCCCGAGTCCCATCCGGCAGTCTGGCAAAAGCCCGCCCTTCGGTTAAGAAGTGGAACAGAATCAAGTGCCCGGCGCCGGGGGCCAGACAGTGGGCCACGTCGGGCGACAGCTTCGAGCTAAGACACCACGGCGCGGTGAACTCTCCATTGAAGAACACTGCCCCCTCAAGCCGAACGACTCTCAACACCTCGGAAAGCACGTCCATTTTCATAGGCTATCTCAACTGGGCGTCTCAGCCAAAAGAGCGGGACGCTCGATCAAGTATGCAATCCCCTTTCGGCTGCATAGTAGAACTGGATCGTAACGAATACCGATCCAGAACGAAATATATAAGGAGATCGCTAGCATGAATGCGACTACACAAGAGACACGGACACACACAGAAGTTGAACAGTTGAAAACTCGCCTGAAGGCCACGTGGATGACGGGTGACTACGACCTTTTCTCCCGCTTTATGGAGCCAGACGCCGAGAAGTTCTTTCGGCGGCTCGGCATCGCACCAGGATCACGGCTGCTCGACGTAGGTTGCGGATCGGGGCAGCTCGCGCTAATCGCCGCTCGCGCGGGTGCACGCGTCACTGGTTGCGACATCGCCACCAACTGGATCGAGAAAGCCCGCGCCCGCGCGGCCTTCCAGGGGCTGCACGTCACGTTTGAAGAAGGGGACGCCGAAGCGCTGCCTTATGCCGACGGACGGTTTGACGCGGTGGTCAGTCTGATCGGCGCGATGTTCGCTCCCCGGCCGCACTTCGTCGCCGCTGAAATGACCCGCGTCTGCCGGCCCGGCGGCATCATCGCCATGGGAAATTGGACGCCCGACGGCTTCGCCGGCCAAATGTTTAAGACCATTGCGCAGTACATCGCCCCCTCCGGCATGCCCTCGCCCGTATTGTGGGGAGATGTCGCCACGGTTCGCACTCGCCTGAGCGAAGGAATCGCCAACTTGAAGTTCGGTATTCACGTATACCACTTCGAATATCCGTTCCCTCCGGATGCGGTGGTGGAATTCTTCCGCAATACCTACGGCCCCATGTCGCGAGCGTTTGCTTCTCTAGACTTGAACGGTCAGGAAAAGTTACGGAGTGAACTGGTCAGCCTGTGGACCGCACATAATCAAGCCACCGACGGCACCACCAAGGTTGATGCCGAGTATCTCGAAGTCATCGCGACGCGCAGCCGCGACGCGCTGGCGATGCCCGGGAACGCCATTGCTCAGGCGGTGGGAGGCTACCATGGGACGTCGCTCTGAAGCCCTGGCGGACCGCATCGAGCAAGGCGCTGCCGGCTTGGCGGCTTTCGCTGAAAAGCTCTCGGAAACTGAGTGGCGCACGCCGGTGTCGGCGACCGATCGCCGTTCCATCGGCGTCACCGTACATCATGTTGCGAGCATGTACCCCATTGAAGTCGATGTCGCGCGTGCAGTCGCCAGCGGCAAAACTGTCATGGATGTGTCTTGGGACGATGTCGCCTCTATCAACGCCAAGCATGCCCAGGAGCAGGGGTCGGTAACCAAGACTGCCGCGCTCGAACTCTTACGCCGCAACAGCCGCCAAGCCGCCGAAGCGGTCCGCGCGCTTACGGATGACGAATTAGACCGGGCAGCGCCTTTCTCGTTAAGCTTCGGCGCGCCCGTCACCGCTCAGTTCGTGATTGAGGACCACGCACTGCGCCACAGTTGGCATCACCTCGGCCGCATCCGCAAGGTGCTGGGCCGCTAAACGGAGGAGGATAGAACGCCGGGAGGCCACAATGGCTCAAAAACTCAAACTTCTGGCCGTCTTGGCCCATCCCGACGACGAGTCGCTCGGTTTCGGTGGGACGCTGGCTAAGTATGCGGCGGAAGGGGTCCAGACCCACCTTGTCACGGCTACGCGCGGGGAGCGCGGCCGCTTTGGTTCAGGCCAAAGGCCCGCTGACCCGCGCGAAGTCGGCCGAGTCCGTGAAGCGGAACTCAAGGCCGCCGCTGCAATGCTCGGCATCCAAGAGGTTTCAATATTGGGCTACCCCGACGGTGCGGTCGATCAAATCGATGCCCCCACCGCGATTCGAGAAATTGCCGGACACATCCGGCGCATTCGGCCCCACGTGGTCGTTACATTTGGGCCGGAAGGCGCATACGGTCATCCGGATCACATCGCGATCTCACAATTCACAACCGCCGCTATCATTTGCGCCAGTGATGCCGGTTATCACATTCACAATGGATCGCAGGCAACCACTCTGCCCGCTCATCGCGTTTCCAAGCTCCACTACATGGCATGGCGAAATGACAAGTGGGAAGCTTACCAGGCTGCTTTCCGTACGCTCACTTCCATGGTCGACGGCGTTCCCCGGCAAGCCACACCCTGGCCGGATTGGGCTGTGACCACTGAGATCGACACTTCGGCTTACTGGCCCGCGGTCTGGAAGGCCGTCTGCTGCCACCAGACACAGATATCCATCTACGAACGCCTTGGGCAGCTGGCCGAAGAACAGCAAAAGGCGCTGTGGGGCTCGCAGGAGTTCTACCGTGCTTACAGCACCGTCAACGGTGGCCGCAAACTGGAGACCGACCTGTTCGAGGGGTTACGGTAAGTAGTGATGCTCCACTCTCGCACATCCCCGCTGGAGCTGACGGAAGCGGAGTTTCGCTCGCTGGGCCACGATCTGGTCGACCGGATCGCCAGTTTCCTGGCCTCCGTGCGCGAACGCCCGGTGACGCCTGCGGAGCCGGCGGATACTGTTCGCGCCGCCTTGGACTCGACGCGAGCGCTGCCGCAGGAAGGCTCGGAGCCCGCTGCTCTGCTTCAGCGCGCCTCGGACTTGCTGTTCGAGCATTCGCTGCTCAATGGGCATCCCCGCTTTCATGGCTACATCACCTCCTCGGCCGCTCCCATCGGGATGCTTGCCGAGTTACTGGCATCCGCTGTAAACGCCAACGTGGGAGCGTGGAAGCTGTCTCCCATGGCCACCGAAATGGAGCGACAGGTTATTCGCTGGCTCGCGGAATTCATCGGCTACTCCGCGGATTGCGGTGGTTTGCTTCTCAGTGGCGGCAACATGGCCAATTTCACGTGCTTCATGGCCGCGCGCGCGGAGCAGGCCGGCTGGGACGTTCGCAAGCAAGGGATCGCCGGTGGACCGGCTCTGCGCGTTTACGCTTCCGCGGAAACCCATACCTGGCTGCAGAAATCCGCCGACCTCGCGGGACTCGGCACCGATGCGATTCGCTGGATCGCCGTCGACGGAAGGCAGCGCATGGATCTCGCGTCTTTGGAAGCTCAGTACAAACGGGATCTTGCAGATGGTTGCCGGCCCTTTCTTGTGGTTGGCTCTGCCGGAACTGTCAGCACAGGCGCGGTGGATTCACTGCCGGAGCTCGCTGCCTTCTGCGGCGAACGCAATCTTTGGTTCCATGTTGACGGTGCGTACGGAGCTTTCGCCGCCGGGGTCAAGGGAACGCCTGCGGATCTCATGGGATTGTCCATGGCTGATTCCGTGGCCGTCGATCCCCACAAATGGCTTTACGCACCGCTGGAAGCCGGATGCGCTTTGGTCCGCGATCCTGCGGCTCTGCGCAACGCGTTCTCCTATCATCCCCCCTACTACAGCTTCGGCGTCGAGGCCATGAACTACTTTGACATCGGGCCTCAGAATTCTCGCGGATTTCGTGCACTCAAAATCTGGCTTGCCCTCCAGCACGCAGGGGCGGCGGCCTATCGCCAGATGATCCAGGATGATATCGCGCTGGCACGATGCCTGTACAGCTTGGCGATGAAGCACCAGGAATTGGAAGCAATCACCCATAACCTGAGCATCGTGACGTTGCGCTATGTACCGCGGGAATTGCGTCCCGGCCTCGGTTGCCAGCAGACCGAAGCCTATCTGAATCGTTTGAACGAACACCTGCTCACAGCGCTTGAAAATAGCGGTGAGGTGTTCTGTTCCAACGCTGTGATAAACGGCAAATACGCTTTGCGGTTTTGCATTGTCAACTTCCGAACATCAATGGATGACATTGAGGCCATACCGGACTTGGTGGCGCGCCTGGGCAGCCAGGCGCACGCGGAGTTAAGCAACCAGTTAGTGAGTTAAGTTTCCGGCTGCACTGTTTTCCAGGTGGACCCGGTCCTTCTCGTTTTCATTGCAGACGGATTCCAGGATGTCGCTATCCGGCAACAATACTTCGGTCACTTTAATCGTGAACGGCTTGGTGTACATCTTGGGATCTTCAATGGTTACGCTCAAGTCCATATGGCCGAAATCTCGCCGGTGGAAACGTTCCTGAATTCGCAAATCTTCGCTGTGAGGATGTCCGAACAGATCCAACCAGCTCTTGTCGGTGAATCCGGCCGCATCGACCACCAGGGTGTCGCCGTCCCACCGCCCAACCGAGTAACCCAGCCAAGCGGGTTGAGGGTCAACCGGAAGCTTGCGGCCGTCCGTGTAGATCTGGCGGTGCGTATTATCCACTTCATAGAGTACGGCGATGATCCCGGGCGTTTGGATGATTTTGAAGGGCGCATAGTTAAAGAGATCAGCGCGCGGGAGGCCCTGCGGCAGACACCGGGTTGCTGGATTATCGGTTCCCCGTCTCTCTGCGTTTTTCCGAAAAATCTCGGCTGCTTCCGGGCGAAGAGGAGATTCTTCGGGCTTGAAGTCCGCCAGGATGTTAATGAAGTACTTTGAGAAAGTGCCCGGATCGTCCCCTGGCACAACGAATTTCACCAAGGCCCCGAACAAGCGCTCGTTTTCGCCGGGGGGTGCAAATTCCGTCTGCCAGACTCCGGAAAGATCGGGCTTTCCATTGGACGCGCGGGGAGTCTTGGCGCTTAGGTTCGGTTTGCCGTCGGGCGTGCGGGGAGTCCCGGGCGTCGGGTAACCCAACCACTGCCCATTCGCGCAGAAGAGAACGCCAACAAAAGCAACCGCCACTCGAATGAATCGACCGCTCATAGAACTAATCCACCGTCGCTATGCACTCGATCTCGACCGACACATCGCGCGGGAGTTTGGCCGCTTGCACGGTCGCCCGCGCCGGCGGGTCACTCGCAAAATAACGGCCATACACTTCATTCATCGCGGCAAATTCGCCCATGTCTTTGAGAAAGACCGTAGTCTTCACTACGCGGTCCAGCGATGTTCCCGCCGCTTCCAGGACACTCTTTAGGTTTTCGAGCACGCGTTCCGTCTGCGCCGCGATGCCGCCCTCGATAATCTGATTCGTCGCCGGATCCAGCGGTATCTGGCCGCTCAGGAAAGCCCAGCCATTCGAAATGACCGCTTGCGAATAGGGGCCTATGGCTTTCGGCGCCCGTTCGGTGGAGATGATTTTTTTCATAAGTCCTCCTTGAATCTTATAGTCCCGGTCAGATCCGCGGCGCGCGCTACGCTTTCCCGCTCCAGAAACTGGTCCAGCTCGCGGGCAATCCGCAGCGGCGCTTGCGGATCCCAGAAACTTGCGGTTCCCACTTCAACGGCGCTCGCCCCCGCGATCAAGAACTCAGCCGCGTCGGTTCCTGTCGCGATTCCCCCCAACCCTACGATTGGAATCTTCACGGCCTGGGCGGCTTCGTAAACCATGCGCAGGGCAATTGGTTTGATAGCGGGGCCGGACAATCCACCGAAGCCGTTGCCCAGCCGCGGCCGTCGCGTGTGTGCGTCAATGGCCAGCGCCACAAAAGTGTTGACTAGCGAAAGCGCATCCGCCCCTGCCTCCATCGCCGCTCGCGCCACTTCCTGAATGCGCGTCACATTGGGCGATAACTTCACCAGCAGCGGCCTTGTGCTCGAAATCGCCGCACGCGCAGCCGCTACCACTTCACCCAGCAAAGTGGGATCGCACGCGAACACCATGCCCCCATGTTTGGTGTTTGGGCAGGAGACATTCAACTCGTAACCTGCCACACCTTCGGCCTCTTCCAAAACTCGTACGACTTCCACATAGTCTTCCACCGCATACCCGAACACGTTCGCGAAAACCGGCGTGGCAAGCGCACGCATGGCGGGGAGCTTCCCGCTGACGAAAGCCCGGACTCCTATGTTTTGCAGCCCTATCGAGTTCATCATCCCGGCTTCCGTCTCATATAGCCGGGGCGCGGCATTGCCCTCCATCGGTTCACGCGACAGGCCCTTCGTGATGATGCCGCCTAGTTGCGCCAGGTCCACTACTTCTTGCAGCTCGACGCCATAGGCGAAGGTACCCGCGGCCGCCAGCACCGGTGTCTTCAGAGGAACACCGCACAGAGTAGTGGCTAGTCTGGAAGACACTTTGTCACAGAATAGCAGCCGGATACTTAGCCGGTACTAAGGTCAACGTCGGATAGTGGTTAGGCACATAAAGAGGCACCATTGTTATGTGGGAGAGACCAAGCCGGCCAATTTCCGTTCGCTGTCGTCGAAGTTCTCCCGCTTCACCGTACTGCTGTTCCTTTGGATGGTGATGTTGATCATTCTATGGGACATACGCACCCACACCTTTAGCGTCCTCAAAGCCGCCTTGATGTGCGCCGTCGTGGTGGTGATCGGCGGATTGATCTCCCGCTTTACCATGCGCGCGTTGGGGCGTCCCTTGGAACTACTGCAACAAGGTATTACGTCAGTTCGCGAGGGGAAATTCGAGCCGATCCAGGTTAGTTCCACGCGCGACGAAATTGAATATCTGGGCGAGAGCTTCAACCAGATGATCGTGGAAATTAATACTTCGCAGGCCGAGATTCGCCAGCACCGGGATCTGCTCGAAGATCGTATCCGCCAGCGCACCGAAGACCTGGAGAAGGCGATGCGCACCGCGCTAGCCGCCAGCCAAGCCAAGAGCGAATTCCTGGCCAATATGTCGCATGAATTGCGCACGCCGATGAACGGGCTCCTGGGCATGCTCGAAGTGGTTTTGGACAGCACGCTCAACACCGACCAGCGCGATGAGCTGGAGATCGCCCAGCGTTCGGCTTATGCCCTGCTGGCCTTGCTCAACGACATCTTGGATCTCTCCAAGATCGAAGCCGGCAAGATGATGATCGAAAGCATCCCCTACGATGTGCGCACCGTGCTGGAGGATTGCGTGAAGTCCTTCCAGGCGCGCGCCACGCAGAAGAAGATCGCTCTCCATTTCGAGGTAGACGCGGTCGCTCCATCCAAGGTCATCGGCGATCCGTTACGTGTTCGCCAGATTGCCGCAAATCTTTTATCGAACGCCCTCAAATTCACCGAGCGCGGATGGGTGTGTCTGCGCCTGACCGGCATCGACGGCGGCGAAAACCCGGGCGAAATGAAAATCGCGGTCAGCGACACCGGACCGGGAATCGAGGCCGAGAAGCTCTCGGCGATTTTCGAAAAGTTTACGCAGGCCGATGGCAGCATCACCCGCAAGTATGGCGGCACGGGGCTGGGGCTCGCCATCACCAAGAGGCTGGTCGAAATGCAAGGCGGCGAGGTCCAGGTGGAGAGCAAAGTGGGCAAGGGCAGCACCTTCAGCATCACTCTGCCTTGGACTCCTGTGGCCGAGCCCGCCGTTCCTTCCGCCGCGCCCGGCGCCACGCGCGTGCTCCAGGAGATCGAGCCCACGAAGGTACGTGTGCTCCTGGTAGAAGACAAACTGGTGAACCAGAAAGTAGTCCTGGCGATTCTGCGCAAGAAAGGCTTCCAGATCGACGTCGCCAACGACGGCCGCGAGGCGCTCGCGAAACTGGATGCCAGTCTCACTGCCGACACCGGCACGTACGACATCGTGCTCATGGACGTCCAGATGCCCGTGCTCGATGGCCTGGAAACCACTCGCATCGTTCGCAAGAACGCGCGCTGGGACCGGCTGCCCATCATCGCCATGACGGCGCACGCCATGAATGGCGACCGCGAACGCTGCCTGCAGGCGGGTATGAATTCGTACGTGTCCAAGCCCGTGCAGCCCGCGCACCTCGTCTCCGTCATCGAGAACCTTCTGCAGGAACAAATACTCGAACCACCTCGTCCGGCTGTTAAAGAAGCGGATCGCGGTGTGCCCGAGCGCTTGCTGCATGAGGATTCCGAGATGGCGAACGATCTGCTCGACGTCTTCCTCCAGCTGGCGCCCGAGCGTTTGGAACGGCTGCACGCCGCTGCCGCTGGCGCCGATGGCACTACGCTACGCGCGGAGGCCCGGAAAATCGCCGAGGCTGCCGAGCAATTGGCATCGCGTGGGGTCTGCGAATGCGCCCAGCGCATCGAAATAGCAGCCGCCAGCCGCGATTTCGCCAAGGCTGCTCAAGAGCTGGAAAATCTCCGCCGCGAGATCAACGACTTGGCAGCGCTGACCACCTGATCTGTACACCCGTGTTCAAAATACGCGCCGCGTCAGGCGTCCCACGCTGAATTTTGCGGTGTCGGCCACTGCCATCACCGTCATCACTCCGGCCTGCACCGGATCTGTCACCACCAGGTCCGCCGCGTCGGGAACGCTGCCCGCCATGTTGAGGCTAACCACCAGCAGCCCCTGCGCGCGGACCTCACGCACCGCGTTTTCGATGTCCCCGCCCATCAGCGATCCCGCCATGACGATAGCCTTCACACGCGGCAATCTTCCTGCGGCTCGAACTGCGTCCGCCAGTGGCTGCTCCCCCACCAGCGGAATTGTGTCGATCGAAATATGCTCGCCGCGAATGTTGTGCCGGTCTGCTTCGAGAATCGCGCCCATCGCTACCTGACCCACCTGCGCGCCGCCGCCCATGATGATAATCCGCTTCCCATAGATCTTTTCCATGGTGGCTACTTGCGCTGCGTGCCGGACCCTCGGAAGCTGCCCCAGCTCCACAATCATTGGCCCCGGGTCATCCGCCGCCTCGATTTCGAAATAGACATGGTCGGTATCGGTCTCGCGCCCCTCAATAATCTCGACGCTGGTGATATTCCCCTGATGCCGCGCGATCACGCCCGTCACCGCATGCAGAATCCCCGGGCCTGAGCCGGAAAGTATTTCAATACCGATTTTCGGAATCGCCACTCACTCCACCTCGTATTTCTTCAACAGCCCGTCCCAGTAGCCTTGCGCCTGCAGCAGAATCTCCGCGATCTCACGGACCGCGCCCGCGCCACCCACAGCGGATGCCACATGCTGCACGCAGCGCTTAACCTCCGGCCGGGCATCGGCCGGCGCGAACCCGAGACCCACGCGCCGCAGGATGGGAACATCCGTCAAGTCATCGCCCGCGTACGCGATCTGGTCCAACGCCAGTCCGCTTTTCGCAACAATTTCTTCCAGGATGGGAATCTTCTCAATGTGCCCCTGATACACGTACGTCATGCCGACCTGCTTGGCGCGAACCTCCAGCGCCGGCGAGATGCGCCCCGTGATCACGCCGGTCTGGATCTTGCTCCACCTCAGCCACTGCAGCGCGATGCCGTCTTGTGCGTGAAAGCCTTTGGTTTCGACGAAGTCTCCGTTCGGTCCCGGCACGTTGAAGAGCAGGCCGTTGGTCAGTACCCCGTCGACATCCATCAAAAGCAGGCGAATTTTCGCCGCGCGTTCCCGAAGCTGGGGATTCATGATTCAAA
>CAZDGT010000484.1:0-8699 GCA_964504905.1 uncultured Bordetella sp.
AAAGGAGGCCGTATGTTACGTTCAATCGGCTTGCCTGAGTTAATGGTCATCCTGGTAGTCGCCGTGCTACTGTTCGGCGGCAAGAAAATACCTGAGCTGGCGAAAGGCTTGGGCGAAGGCATCCGCAACTTCAAAGACTCATTGAAGGGACCCGAAGCGCCGCCCGACGACAAGAAGCAAGCATAAGGGCTTCCTGGCATTGTCCGCAGTCTGGACAGGTCTCAATCGGATTTCAAGAATAAACCCCGCGACGGCACCGGCCGCGCGGGGTTTTAATTTTTAGCCTGCCGGATCCGCGACTACTTCTTCTTAGGCGGAACGATCGAATCTTTCACGGCCTTGGCGACACGGAACTTGACGACCTTCTTGGCTGGGATCTTAATGGTTTCGCCGGTGGCCGGATTGCGGCCCATGCGCGCCTTGCGGTCCACACGCACCAAGCGGCCGATTCCCGGCAAAACGGCAACGCCGTTTTTCTTGGTTTCAGCGATTGCCATGTCGGCGTAAGCGGTGGTGAAAGTCTTGGCGACCTTGTTGGGCACGCCAACGGTTTCCGCCAGTTTCTTGATCAATTGCGACTGTGTCATTTTTGCTGCTGCCATAGTGCTCCTTTTTCGAAAATCCAATTCTCCCGATTGTACGTTTTCGTGTGCGCGCCACTGTCGCAAGACGCGACAGGCACGCATTTACTACTGCATCATACGGGATGCGCAATCCCGCTGTAAAGAGAAAACTGCAAAAAAACACCGATTTTTAGCGGGTTTCATGCAATGCGTTAAGTTTTCGTCAGCAAACACAGCGAGTGCTATCCTGGCAGCGTAAAGGCGATGAGCGAGTTACAAGATCAGCTAGCGGCTCTGCGCCAGCGCATGGCGCGCGTCGCGGCGCAGTGCGATGAAAAATACGGAAAGCCGGAAAATCCTTATTCCACAGGGGTTCCGCGCACTTCTTCGCAAAGTTTTCAGGTGCAGGAGTGGCTTCCTGGCACGGAAATCGAGACGGAACTCGGAAAACATTACGAGACAGAAACGTTTTATGCCCGCCATCGCCGTCATGGCTCCGCGGAGCTGAGTGAACTGACGGAGTTGCCCGGCGATCTGCTCGAAATCCTTTCTAACGGCGCTGTTCGCGACATACCGCCGCGGGAGTGGGCGTTCCTCGATACCGAAACCACCGGACTCGCTGGCGGGAGCGGTACCTGTGCATTTCTCGTGGGAGTAGGCCGTATTACTCCCGAGGGATTTCGCGTTCGCCAGTTCTTCATGCGCGATTACGGCGAGGAAGCGAGCCAGTTGGATGCCCTGACGCGGCACCTGGAGGCGTTCCGTGTTTTGATCACATACAATGGCCGGGCCTTCGATCAACCGCTGCTGGAAACCCGCTACCGGCTGAATCGCGCTCGTTCTCCGTTTACTCGTTTCGAGCATCTGGACCTGCTGCACGGTGCGCGCCGCCTGTGGAAATTGCGCTTTGAGAGCTGCCGATTGATTGAGTTGGAACAGCGAGTGCTGGGTTTTGAACGCCAGGGCGATGTGCCTGGCGCGATGATCCCCTACATTTACTTTGATTATGTCCGGACAGGAGAGATGGCGCGGCTGCTGCCGGTGTTTCACCACAACGCGATTGACATTCTGACACTGGCTTGCCTGACGGGAATTGTGCCTTACGCGTTCAAAGATCCGGCAAGCGCTCCTCTGCGCCACGGGGCGGAAATGGCTGGGATCGCACGCTGGCTCCGCGAAGCCGGCGAATTGGAGCAATCCCGCACGCTATTCCGGCGCGCTGTGGACGCCGGGTTGCCCGACGATATTCTTTTCCGCACTCTGTGGGACATTGCCGCTCTGGAACGCAAGCTGGGCTGCGAAGAGGCCGCGCTAGGCGTATGGAACGATCTGGCAGCGTGCCGTAATCCGTTTCGCGTCCGAGCAATGGAGGAACTCGCTAAGCACCACGAGCATCGCACGAAGGATTACGCTCAGGCGCTGGAGTTGACCCGCGAAGCGTTAGCGCTCGAAGCATCCGCAGGGCTGCGAAAGCGCGAAGAGCGGCTGGCGAAGCGGGCGGGAAAATAGGCGTGGCCGGCTACTGGGGCTTAAACTCCGGAGGCAGCTCGGAGCCTTTGCCAAAGAAGTATTCTTCCATCTGTTTGAGGAGGAACTCCTGGGCATCTGGCTGGCCGAGGTTGAGGCGATACTCGTTCATGATCATCTTCATGTGTTCCACCCAACCCTTCCACGCTTCCTTCGACACGTTTTCGTAGATGCGCTGGCCGAGAGGATGTCCGTCGAAAGGAACTTCGTCGAGGCCGGGAGCCTCCTTCTGCAACTTCACGCAAAAGACGGTACGCCCAGCGGCGGCCGGAGTGGTTGGATCTGCCATACAACCAGCATAGCGCGGGCCTGAAGATTACTTGCCTTTGCGAGTCGCCAGCAGCAAGTTGGATTCATTCTGCCGCCACTTGTAGCCGATGCCGAAATCAAGAGGCAGCACGCCGGTCTTGGCGTCATAGGCGGCCTTCAGGTCGTCCTGCAAACCAGTCTTGAACAGATTGATGGGCTTGTCGTACGCGCCGAAGAGTCGCACATCCCACGCCGCCGGCTCGAAGTAGTGATAGGGAATCCCGGAATCGTCTTCGACCACTAGGGTGCTGTGCGCCAGAATAATGCCGCGAATGGTCGAGAAATACTTCTTGTGCATCAGGTAGGACGCGGACTTCACCAGCGTCCCGCCCGGCGGCAGCCCTTGCAGATAACGGACGGTTCCCGGCTTCCTCTCCAGCCGCTGGTTGCGCAGATTGAGAGCAAAGTACCGCAGCGTATGGGCGCGCTGGCGCTGGTCTTTAAATTGAATCGTCAAGCCGCGGGTTTCGGTCTTGGAGCGATCGTCGGACGGAATTAAGGCGCCGCCGGGCGTGATCCCGAGCGGAGTGACATCCATCACCGAATTGCCGGCGCGCGCGATCAAGAACAGCAGGACGGGCAGCACTCCGCTGGCGCCGCCTTCGGTGAGATCGCGCTGCATATTCTCGGTCTTGAAGAAACCCATCGCGGCGGCGGTTTGCCACCCCTGGCGCAGAGCCGGCCAGTATTCGGGCGGAAAATCCTCGGCTTTGGAAGGGATGCAGCCAGCCGGTTCCAGTCCCACAAGCACATACTCCCGGGCGTCCGGGAAAAAAGCGAGAGGATTGGTGGCGTCGGGGCCGCTAAAAGGGTAAAAGACCACGTCCGTCGCGGGCGTATGCTGCAGATACTTGCCGCGCCAGGCGGTAATGCGATCCACATAGCGGCGCTTGAGGCGGTTCCAGTCCGCGGCGGCAGTCTTGGAGTAATCCACCCAGGCGGCCTTCTGTTCGTCCGTCATCGAAGCGGCGTAGGTCTCGTTACCGATGCCCGCAATGAGCTGCGCCGCCGCATTCCAGTTGTCGACGGGCCCTTGCACGGTACACGGGGAAACCGGGGGATAGTCCTGTGCCTGGAGAAGCGCAGGAAGCAGGCACACAATTGCCGCCATCATTCCGTACGCCATCTTCGACCCCATTGTTACCATGATGCCCTGAAATGATGCGAAATCATAGATCCGCGTTACGTGAGTTCAACCAGAAACTGCTGCACTTCGCGATTGAAGCGCTGCGGGTCTTCCATCATCAGGAAGTGACCGGCCCCCTCCCAGGCATTCAACCGCAGTCGCGGAAAGATATTGTGCATAAACTCGAAACGCGCCTGGGTACCAGGCTCCGCGGCCTGAATGGCAAGGGCGGGAAGATCGAAAGTCTCGTCATCGGGAGGGGGCTGGAGCGAGGAAATGCTGGTGAGCGCGCCAATGCGGACGTGCTTCGGCGTAGCGGACATTTTCGCGCGGATTTCTGCACGGAGCGCCTCCGGCGTCCGCGGCGTGAAACACGATTCAACGCGCTGGGCAAAGTTTTTCTCGCCTTTGGGACCTTGCAGACTGCGAGCAACCCTGGCGAAATGGGCCGCTGTAGCGGCGCGGTCAGCCGGCCCGGCCATGTGGCGAGAGACGAAGGCATCCACCAGAATCATCGCTTTGGCCTTGTCGGGAAACATGCGCAGGAATGCGTAGGCGATGGGTCCGCCAAGGCTGTGACCGATCAGAACCGCGCGCTCCACGTGGGCGTCGTGCATCACGGCTTCGATGCTGCGGGCAAAGAAGTCGACAGGATAAGCGCGGTGCGGTTTGTCGCTCGCGCCGTGCCCCGGCAGATCGATCAGCAGGGAGCGATAACTTGGATTGGTGTAGAGCGCTTCCTGCCCGCGCCAAAAGGTTAGATCGCAGGCCCAGCCATGGATAAACACGAGCGAATCCGGTCCCGCCCCGTAGCTCTCATAATGAATGCGCAGGCCGTCTGGGCGGGCGAAGCGCGACCCTTCATCCGCGGCCCATGCCACAGTGCCTGCACCGGCTGCCAACGCCAGGAACCGCCGACGGGGGGTCCTTGCCTGCATTCCAGAATTACGATGCCGCGCGTTCCGCCGTATTGGCGCGCTTGGCCTTGACGGCTTCCAGGTATTCCGAGAGCTTCAAGGGCTGACGCGCCCCCTTCTCCATGTGGCGCTGGACAGCCTTTTGGTAACGGCGCAAAGTATCGCGCTTGTGGGCCTCCCGCAGACTGCAGCTTTCAATATCCAGAAGCAACTCAATCTCCCACGGCCGGAAGGTGTTGCGATTCATATTGCCGCGAAGCAATTCCTGGATCAGGCGGTTGAACTGCGCCAAAACTGTTTCGCTATCGGGCTGAGATTCATACATAGAGGACTGGTGTCGGCCTTGCTTCTAGTTTACCCTTGCGAGCCACTTGTGAATGGCCTGCATTTGCTTGAGAATTTCCTCACGGTCGCCAGCTTCCGGTTCCAGAGCTAGATACTGCTCCAAGTCGCGCCGCGCAGCCTGGAAGCGCTTCAACTCCAGTTCCAGGAGTCCCCGCTGCTTATACCAGGCGGACAACCCGGGAACGCCGACTAGCAGTAAATCGAGCGTGTCGACGGCACGCGCCCAGTCCTGACGCCGCAGATACACGCCCCGCAGGTTCTGCAGCATGCGAATGGCGATTTCCTTCTTCGACGCGCGGCGCAACAGCGCCGGATCGGCGACCTTCGCTCCGGCCAGCGCGAAACATTCCTGAGGCTTGATCGGACGGCCGCCGTTAAACGGGTCGATATAGGTCGAATAATTGCCGTCGTCAAACTGGATGACGAAATGACGCGGCAGGCTGATGCCAAATACGGGCATAGCTAGGCGGCGGGCGACTTCCATATACATTACGGAAAGAGTGATGGGGATCCCCACGCGCCGCTCCAGCACGTGATTCAGGCAACTGTTTCGGGGATCAAAGAAGTCGTCTTGATTGCCGTGAAAGCCGAGTTCACCAAAAAGATAACGCTGCGCGGTCTCCACAAAGTCGCGCCCATCGTTGAAATTGCGCAGCCGGTCCCCCAGCTGCGAGGCCAATTCGTTCAGGCGGTCGAGCCACGGTTCCGGTTCCAGACCCGGAGTATCGATGGCGGCCAATTCCAGGGCCGCGTGATCCAAGCGCCCCTTGGGAGGATCTTCTTCGAGCAGATAGCGGAGATGATTCGCTGCGGGCACCCGTTTATATTGTAAAACCCGATCTCCGCTAGCCCGCCAGACTCAGATAGTGGAATCCGGCTTTGGACAACCTGGCGCGGTCGAGCAGATTCCGTCCGTCCAGCAAAACGTGTCCACGCATCGTATTCTTCATCGATTCCCAGTCGAGTTCGCGATACTGCTGCCACTCTGTAACCAGAACGACGGCGTCGCAATCCTGAGCGGCTTCTTCGGCAGTCGCGCACAAAGTAACATCCAGGTCCGGACACTCCTGCAAAAAGCGGCTCATCGCAACCGGATCGTGCGCTTTCACACGTGCGCCGCGTTCGATCAGTTTGCGGGCGATATCGAGCGCCGGCGCCTCGCGCAGATCGTCGGTATCGGGCTTAAAAGCCAAGCCCAGCAGCCCGATGGTCCGGCCCTTGAGAATTTTCAGTTCGTCGAGGAGCTTCTCGACAACGCGCTCGCGCTGCCGCCGGTTCATATCGCGCGCGGCTTTGACAATCTGTGAGTCCAAACCGTACTCGGCCGCTGTAGCGACGAGAGCCGCTGTGTCCTTGCCGAAGCACGATCCACCCCAGCCAATTCCAGCTTGCAGGAAGCGCGTGCCGATACGGGCATCGAGTCCAATGCCTTTGGCTACCTGCGTAATATCCGCGCCAACTTTCTCGGCGAGCTGCCCGATTTCGTTGATGTAACTGATCTTGAGCGCCAGGAAAGCATTGGCCGCGTACTTGATCAGTTCGGCTGACGCCAGATCCGCCGAAATGAGCGGTACGGCTCCCATACGGTCGGGACGCGGCAGGTATGACGGCGCGTTGAACGTCTGCTCCAGCAGCGGGCGATAGAGCGAATAGAGCACTTCCGCAGTGCGCTGGTTATCGGAACCCACCACGACGCGGTCGGGATAAAGGCTGTCGAAGATGGCTGAGCCTTCGCGCAGAAACTCGGGATTGGAGGCCACCGCGAACACGCCATCCGCCTTCTTGCTGGTGCGCTTCTCGTAGGCGTCGCGAACAATCGATTCCACCCAGTTACCGCTGCCGATGGGTACGGTGGATTTATTCACCACTACCACGAAATCGCCCGCCAGGTATTCACCGATGCCGCGCGCGGCAGCTTCCAGGTACTTCAGATCGGGCGAGCCATTCTGGCCCGGCGGCGTCCCCACGGCGATAAAAATGACCTGCGCCTGAGGAATGGCTTCGGCGTACTGCGTGGTAAAAGACAGGTTCCCACGCGCGCCGGCGACTAACTCTGGCAGAAAAGGTTCATAGAAGGGAATCTTTCCGGCCTGCAGCGCCTTTACCTTCCGTTCGTCCGAGTCAATGCACGTAACCTTGTGCCCCAGAAACGCCAGGCAGGCCCCCGTGGTCAATCCCACATATCCGGTTCCAATGATCGAAACATTCATAGTATTGGGTGTCGAATCTCCATCTTAGCGATTTCGTTCCAGTGCGCGCGCCAGCGCGCATCGACTAACCTTGAAAAATGCGGCGCTTCGCGAACGGGCTGGGGCTCACACTCCGTTACTGGATGCAGACGGAAGTGCATGTCTACGCTTTTTCGGTGGCCGCCAACGTTCTTCTATCGTTCTTTCCCTTCCTAATCGTTATGCTGTCTCTGTCCCGCCGGGTTTTTGGCGAGCAGGCGGCAGTGGGCGCCATCGACCTGGCGCTGCGGGATTACTTCCCCGACGCCCTGGGCCAATTCCTGCAACGTAACCTGCCACAGACCGGCTCCGTGGAACTGGTCTCAATCCTGCTGCTGCTGTTCACCGCGAATGGCATCTTCGAGCCTTTGGAAGTCGGCCTGAACCGAGTTTGGGGCATCCGGAAGAATCGCAGCTTCTTCCGTAATCAAATCGTCAGTTTGGGATTAATCTTTACCTGCGGGGGTCTGGCGCTGGGCTCGATGATGATGACGGCGTTGAATCAGCAGTCCTTTCGCGTGGGCGGCCTGCCTGCGGGCTGGCTCCAAACCTTTGTGGGCGGGGGCGCAGCATGGGTATCGCTGCTGTTCTTCAAGCTGGCGGCTGTTCCGCTGGCGGTCCTGGTATTGTTTCTGATTTATCGCTACCTTCCCAATGGACCCACGCCCCTGAACCGGGTGCTTCCGGCGGCCATCTTCGTGGGGCTGCTCATGGAAGTACTCAAGTACGTCAACACTTTGCTGTGGCCAGGTTTCCAGCGCAAACTAGCGCGAGAATACGGTGTGTTCCAATATTCCGTGACCCTGATTTTCCTGGGCTTCCTGGCATCCATGTTGGTGCTGGCAGGGGCGGAGTGGGCCGCACGGGGACACCGGTTGGATGAAGGCGCCGAAGCGGTTCAGCGTGACTAATGGTCTGTTAGCCGTCGTTACTGGCGCCTCCAGCGGGATTGGCGAAGAGTTCGTGCGCCAATTGGCGGCACGCGGCTATAACCTACTGCTAGTGGCACGGCGGGAAGACCGGCTCAAGGCGCTGGCAGAAGAAATTGCCGCCGCGCGTCGCGTTGCAGTGGAGATCCTGCCGCTCGACCTGGTTACCGATGAAGGTCGCGAGATTCTGGCGCAGCGCATTCGCGGCGCGGGCAACTTCGGACTTCTGATCAACAATGCCGGCTTCGGGTCGGTGGGATGGTTTCACCAGGCAAGTCTCGACGTGCAAGATCAGATGCATCGGCTGCATGTCCTGACCACGGTCGCGCTGTCGCACGCGGCGCTGGAAAACCTGGCCGCGCGGCCGGATGCCGATGGGCGCTGTGGCATCATCAATGTGTCTTCGGTGGCAAGCTTTGAGCAATCCCCGTCGAACGTCAGCTATTGCGCCACCAAGGCTTGGATGACCAGTTTCACGAACGGACTGGCGATTGAACTGGCGGTACAGGCTTCGCCGGTGAAGGTGCAGGCATTGTGCCCCGGCTTCACCTACTCGGAGTTTCACGACCGCATCGGCATGGATCGCAATCCGATCCCAAAGCAATTGTGGTTACATGCGGACTTTGTCGTGGCCGAATCTCTGAAAGCCTTCGAACGCGGCCAAATAATCGTGGTGCCGGGATGGCGCTACAAAATCATCGTTGCGTTCATCAGGATGATGCCGGGTGCGCTGATGCGCCGCATCTCGGCTGAGC
>CAZDGT010000485.1:0-20637 GCA_964504905.1 uncultured Bordetella sp.
CATTCGGATTCCTGAAGCTGAACCTCCTTCAAGAACGCATGAAAATGCTTCACCAGGCTCTGCATGATCTGTTTGAGGCGCGGGTCCTGGGTTGCATCGAAGCGGCGCAGCACCTCAGCGGTAATGTCGTCTTCCGTGGTGGGACGTGGCTTGATCGCCGCAGTGGACATACCCGGCTTCCTCCTTCAAATTATAGTTCGGTCTACACTGTCTCTTTATGCCCAACGTCAGCCATCTCGAATGCAGCCTATGCGCCCAGCGGTTCGCTGCCAACCAGATTCACAACCTATGTTCCTGCGGCGGCGCGCTGCTGGTTCGCTATGATCTCAACGCGGTTCGCCAGACATGGAACCGCGATTCACTGGCCCATGCCAAGCCCGACCTATGGCGTTACTGGCCAGTACTTCCCGTGAACCGGCGCGAATCGGTAGTGTCGTTGGGGGAGGGTATGACTCCGCTCATCGAGACCAAACGGCTCGGCGCAGCTGTGGGAGCGCGGGACCTCTGGGTTAAGGATGAAGGACTTAACCCCACTGGCTCCTTCAAAGCCCGCGGAATGGCCGCTGCGGTCTCCATGGCCCGCGAGTTGGGCATCACCAAGATTGCGGTTCCTTCGGCTGGCAACGCGGCCAGTGCGGCTGCCGCCTATGCCGCGGCCGCAGGTATCGAAGCGCACATCTTCATGCCTGTCGACGTACCGCAAGCCAATTTCATCGAGTGCAAAGCGCTCGGCGCGCACGTGACGCTGGTGAACGGCCTGATCAGCGACTGCGCCAAGATCGTCATGGAACGCAAGGATCAGGAAGGTTGGTTCGACGTCAGCACGCTCAAGGAGCCTTATCGCATCGAAGGCAAGAAGACCATGGGCTACGAAGTGGCCGAGCAATTCAGTTGGGAATTGCCGGACGCGATTTTCTATCCTACCGGGGGCGGGGTGGGCCTCATCGGCATGTGGAAGGCTTTCGATGAAATGGAGAAGCTCGGCTGGGTGGGCAGCAAGCGGCCCAAGATGATTGTCGTTCAGGCGGCTGGTTGCCAGCCCATGGTGCGCGCCTTTGAACGCGGCGACCAGCGCGCCGAGTTCTGGCAGGGCGCCTCCACGCTAGCCGCCGGCTTGCGCGTGCCGAAGCCGCTGGGCGACAAACTTATCCTCGACGCGTTGCATGAGAGTGAGGGAACCGCCATTGCGATAGACGACGAGGACATGCTCGATTCTGGCATCGAGCTGGCGTCGCTCGAAGGCATGTTCGTGGCGCCAGAGGGCGCCGCCTGCGTTGCAGCCCTCCGAAAACTGCTGGCGAACGGATTTCTAAAGCCCAGCGAGCGTATCGTCATCTACAATACCGGCTCGGGTCTCAAGTATCTGGAGGCGTACGCGCAACGCTACCCACGAGCTTAGCTGCCCAGCCACTGCATGAAGTTCGAACCCACGTTGGTAAATTCGAATGCGTGCAGGCCCAGGTGACTCGCTAGTTCCTTGCACGCAAGGATGCCGCGCACGCTATTGCCCTTCGCATCCAGGCGCGGGGAGTAGACGGCGATTCCCAACTGGCGATTCACCACGGCAATGATCCCGCCGCCCACGCCGCTCTTAGCCGGAAGGCCCACGCGGTACGCCCATTCGCCCGCGTGATCGTACAGCCCGCAAGTGAACATTACAGTTAACGTATCCTTGATGAAATTGAAATCGAAGACTCGTTCCTGGCTCACCGGATTCGTGCCCATGTTCGCAAGCGTCGCGGAGATCATCGCCAGATCCTGTGCTGTCACCAGCAGCGAGCACTGCGAAAAGTATTGGTGCAAGGTGTGGGGCACGCCCGGGTCGATGATGCCGCAGTTGACCATCAGGTAGGCAATCGCGCGATTGCGGTTACCGGTTGCGTCCTCCGAGGCGTAGACCGACTCGTCAATGCGCAGCGGCCGGCCCGCTGCCAGGCTCATCTTCTCGATGAAAGTGCGCACTCCGTTGTCGGGCGTATCCTGCTTGATCATGGAAGCGATGGCGATGGCGCCCGCATTGATCATGGCGTTATAGGGGCGCATGGTCCTCGGTTCTAATTCGATCGAGTTGAAGGCGTCACCGCTCGGCTCCACGCCCACGTGTTGAAGCGTGCGGTCGCGGCCGAATTCCTCGAGTGCCATCTGAAACGCGAAGGGCTTGCAAATCGATTGAATCGTGAATTCCTGCTGCGCGTCTCCCGCGCTGCAAACCTGGCCATCCACCGTTACCATCGAGATCCCGAAGTGATTTGGATTCGCCTTGGCGAGTTCAGGAATATAGGTCGCAACTTCCCCCTCGTCGATGTCTTTATATTTCTCATAGACGTCCTGAATGATTTCTTGGATGTGCGATTGAGTAGACACGTGCCTCCAAGCCGGAAAAGTGAGGAGGTCGCACCAGCAGGACGGGGCCGGAAGCGGACGGGGTGCTCCCTGGGAAAAACAAGTTTAACAAAAAATGGATGTGTCCCAGCAGATATACCTAATGCGAGTCGAGTTGGGGCGAAGGTAGGCCCCAAATTCCGCTTAACATCCCGTAAGGTCTGGTACTAGGGTCACGAAAGACTGTTGAGCCCGCCGGAAATGCCGATATTTAACGTTAACGAGGAAATATGCAATCGGGAATCGCCCAAGCCAGACTGCGGATCAAGGAATCCTTGGATGCCCATCCGGAACTGACGGTTATTTTGGATGCTACCGGGGCTCCATCTTCACGCCTGCGCGCGCGTTTTGTGGCCCAAGAAGGTGACACGATCAAAGTTCATCTGAACATGGCTCTGGGTCCCAACCTGCTGGTGAGCGTCGCGGGGGAGATCGAATCAGGCTCCGGCCGCGAGCCTTTGCTCGGCAAGTACCGGGTGGCTTCCTGTAAAATCGCGGGAATTGGAAAATACCTGGCTGAGCTGATCGCGGAGCCTGTCTCCAATACCGAGGAAGCCGCTCCTAAAAAGCCCGACCAGCACGCCGACGATCCCGATCACTATGAGGTGCTCCAGGTCAGCCGTCTCGCGGACACGGACACAATTCGCCGAATCTACCATGTGCTGGCTCAGCGTTTCCATCCCGACAATCGTGAAACCGGCAATCCCGACAAATTCCGGCAAGTGGTGGAAGCCCATACCGTCCTCAGCGATCCCGAGAAGCGTGCCGCTCACGACGTGTTTCTCGCGGGCGAAGACAAAGTTCGCCACAAAATATTCGATTCGCTGGAGAGCACGGAAGGTGTGCAAGCCGAGGCTCGTAAGCGCCTGGGAATTCTCCGGCTGCTCTACGCCAAACGTCTCACCGACGCGCACCAAGCGTCCATGCGCGCGCGCGACTTCGCGGAAATGCTGGCGTGCCCTTTGGAACATCTGGAGTTCGCCCTATGGATGCTGCGCGAACAACGCTTGATCCAGCGCTCCGACAGCAATCAATTCGAAATCACGTGGCAAGGCGTGATGGCATTTGAGGCGGAGCAAGGTGACTACTCCAAGAAAGCATTGATCGCATTGCCGGCCCCCGCCCAAACCGCTTAACGACAATACAGGCCGGCAAGTTCGGCTATAATCGGAATGCCCCCCCCGCGCAAGTTATGTCTCTTAGTGTGCACGTTGGACTCTTGGGCTGGGTGGCGGCAGGCGCCGGGGCCGTTCTCATCTGGACGGCGCTGCGTACCCGTTCCACACCGGAAAAACGCGAGCGCGCCCGCCGGCTCACTCTGCAGACGAACGGCCGGTTCGGCGACGCCCTGCTTACTGAAGTAGCCGACGACACTCTCTACTACACCTATACGGTGCGCGGTGTGCAATACGAAGCTTCGCAGGATGTCAGCGCCTTGCGCGACCGTTTGCCCTCCGGTTCGGAACGCATGATCGGCCCGGTGGGCATGAAGTATGCGGCTCAAAATCCAGCCAACTCCATTTTGGTCTCAGAGGAATGGAGTGGCCTCCGCGAACCGCCGCCCAGGGTCTCCACTGCCAACGTCGTCTCAGCGAACAGTAATGGTGTAGGGCATCAATCGCAGGATCCCGCCCTGGCTGAGGGCTCGCAGCGGTAGGTTCCCCACCAGTTCGCGCACGTGCGCTTCAATTCTGGTATCCACGATCCGCGATTCGAGTGAGGTCAGATCCGTGTCGCGATCCAGCAGCATTTGCCACATACTACGCCGCGGCGGATAAGCCACAAGGGTGATCTTCTCGGATGCGGCAATCTTGGCCTTCTGCTTTACCATCTCGATAGCACGGTCGATCCCGCCGATCTCGTCCACCAGGCCGTTCTGCTTGGCTTGCGCGCCGGTCCACACGCGGCCTTGCGCCAGCGGTTCGACGTCGTCGTATTTGCGTTTGCGGCCGTCGGCCACGCGCTGCACGAATCCGCGATAGAACACTTCAATCTCCGTGCGCAGTTTCGCGCGCTGCTCGTCGTTTAATGGCGCGTACTCTGTGTCGATGTCGGCAAAGCGGCCACGCTTCATCAGTTCTTTCTTGATGCCGAGTTTGTCGTACAGGCCTCGCAAGTTGACCTTCCCGAAAAAGACTCCAATCGACCCTGTTTCCGTGTTGCGGTAGGCGACCACGGGGTCTCCCGTCATCGCAATGAAGTAGCCACCCGAGGCGGCCAGATCGGACATCGATATCACGGTCGGCTTCTTCTGGCTCAACAGCTTTGCTTCGTGCAGAATGTCGTCGGATGCGATGCCATCGCCCCCGGGCGAGTCGATGCGCAGAATTACAGCCTTGATCGATGAGTCGTCACGCACCGCGCGCATCTGCCGGATCATGCCCGCCACGGTAATGCCGTTGTTGCCCGAATCGTTGGTGGAACCGCGCGTGATGTCGCCTTGCCCTACCAGCAGAGCGATCTTCGCAGTCCCGTCCAGACCTAGATTTCCAAGGCGCGCGCGGGCGTAATTGTGCTCGGCGATCTTCTGGAGGTCCGCGAGTTTGAGCTGCTGCCTAAGCCGGTCATACATTTCGTCCTCATAGAGCAGCGCATCGACCAGGCCGCCATTTAAAGCCTCCTTGCCGACGAACGGTCCATTGTCGATCAACGCCCGCACCGCATCCGGCGCTTTCTTGCGCCCCTCCGCGATGGTGTTGACGAAGTCGCCGTAGAACTGATCCAGAAGCAGATTGATCACTTCGCGAGTCTCAGGACTGGACTCGGTCTTTGTGAACATGTCGGGCGCGTCTTTATACTTGCCGACGTGCTCGAACTCCATTTGGACACCCAGCTTGTCGAGCGTGCCCTTGACGAACATCAGCTCCGCGCGCATTCCCTTCACATCGAGCTCATCCTCGGGTGACATGAACACGCGGTCGGCCGCTGTGGCGAGATAGTATTCCTTGGTGCCTGCACCCCGCAGGAATGCGAACACCGGCTTCCCGGATTTCTTGAAATTGATAATATCCGCGCGGAGTTCTTCTAGTTTGGCCCAGCCCACATCCAGCCCTCGTGGTTCGAGGACAACGGCCTGTATGCGAGAATCCACTGCCGCATTGCGCAGCATCTGCCAGGTTTCGGCAACGGTGAGGGGCTGCTGATCCTCCAGGAACGGAATGGGAAACTCGACCGGAGCTTGCTCCGGCAAATCGCCTTCGAGCTGCAGGACTAGCGCGGAATTTGCAACCACTTGAGGCCGGCGGCTTCCCCCGAGGCGGATCGCCGCTGCCACCAGGATCACTCCCGCCAGCCCAACGAACAGAATGCCGATCAGGAATCCAAGCAGAAACTTTTTCATAGGCCTGCCTTTAGTCTAGATGGACCGGTACCAGACTGGGAATCTGCATTGATCTTCATCTGCAATACCTTCACGGCTAGGTAGCTCATCGGAATGAGCAGCAGCAGCGCGACGAAATGGGCCATGGATTCCAACCGGGCAATTCGGGCGACCGGGAACAATGCTCCCCCGATTGATAGCAGCAGGCCTGTCCAAACCGGCACTGCTCTTTCCCGCACAAGCATGATGCCCAGAAGCAGCAGGCTAAGCGGGAATGCAGGGCCGCCGGTCCAGAAGATCACGTTCGCCGCCACCGGCCATGATGCCAGCGCCTGCAGGGAAGATGCTTTTGAAATGCCGTAAATTTCATTGAAGAAACCCTGCAGGCCAAAGGCGACCCCGCCGCAGACGCAACCGTACACCGCCAACAGGAATCCCAGGGCGGAATAGAGTGGCCGGCGTTGCCTGAAGATGGCGAATACTTCCTGAAGCGCCAGTATCCAAAAAATGCTGCCGATCACCAGCAACACGCCGGTGGTAACTCCGTATTGACCGTCTCGAATCCAGAAAAAGTCCGAGGCAAAATAGAATAGAGGCGCAAGGAACAGCGAAACGCCGGCCAACCGGCGGCCGAGATCGGGAATGCTCTGCATGTTGTTCCATACGAGAGCAGCGGACACGATGGTTCCAAATAAAAGGCCGCCCCCTACGGAGCGGCCCATTCTTTGTAACACGAGTTACGTGGATGCTTAGAAATCCATCCCGCCGCCGCCACCGCCGTGGTGGTCGCCACCCATCGGAGCAGCCTGCTTCTTCTCGGGGATCTCGCAGATCATCGCTTCGGTGGTCAGCATCAGGGCGCTGATCGAAGCGGCGTTCTGCAGGGCCGAGCGGGTCACCTTGGCAGGATCGATGACACCCGCCTTCACCAGGTCTTCGTAGCCGCCAGTGGAGGCGTTGAAGCCATAGTTGGCGTCTTTGTTGGCGCGGATCTTTTCGATCACGATAGCGCCTTCCCAGCCGCCGTTGCCGACGATCTGGCGAACCGGCTCCTCGCAAGCGCGGCGAACGATGTTGATGCCGATCTTCTCGTCGTTGTCGCTGGTCAAGCCGTCGAGCACCGAAGCCGCACGCAGCAGCGCTACGCCGCCGCCCGGGACGATGCCTTCTTCAACCGCGGCGCGCGTGGCGTGCAGGGCATCCTCAACACGAGCCTTCTTTTCCTTCATTTCGGTCTCGGTTGCCGCGCCGACCTTGATCACCGCAACACCGCCGGCGAGCTTCGCCAGCCGCTCCTGCAGTTTCTCGCGATCGTATTCGGACGTGGTGTCTTCCACCTGAGCGCGCAGCTGCTTGATGCGGCCTTCGATGTCCTTGGCCTTGCCGCCGCCATCGATGATAGTGGTGTTGTCCTTATCCACGGTGACGCGCTTGGCCTTGCCAAGATCGTCCAGCTTAACGCCTTCCAGCTTGATGCCGGTCTCTTCGAAGATGGCCTTGCCGCCGGTGAGGATGGCAATGTCTTCGAGCATCGCCTTACGGCGATCGCCAAAGCCCGGAGCCTTCACGGCGCAGGCATTCAGCGTGCCGCGCAGCTTGTTGACCACGAGTGTCGCCAGCGCTTCGCCTTCCACTTCCTCGGCGATCACCAGCAGCGGCTTGCCGCTACGCGCGATCTGCTCCAGTACGGGCAGCAGGTCTTTCATGTTGGAGATTTTCTTCTCGTGGATCAGAATGTACGGATCCTCGAGCACGCTCTCCATCCGCTCCGGATCGCTCACGATGTACGGCGAGAGGTAACCGCGATCGAACTGCATGCCTTCCACGGTCTCCAGCTCGGTGACCATAGTCTTGGACTCTTCCACGGTGATGACGCCGTCCTTGCCCACCTTCTTCATCGCTTCCGCGATGGTGTTGCCGATGGTGGCGTCGCCGTTGGCCGAAATGGTGCCGACTTGGGCGATGGTTTCGTTGGTCTTGGTCTCAATGGAATACTTCTTCACTTCCGCGACCACTGCTTCCACCGCGCGCTCAATGCCGCGCTTCAGTTCCATCGGGTTCGCGCCGGCCGCCACGCTCTTCACGCCTTCGCGGAAGATGCACTGCGCCAGAACGGTTGCCGTGGTGGTGCCGTCGCCGGCCACATCGGAAGTCTTGGAGGCCACTTCGCGCACCATCTGGGCGCCCATGTTCTCCAGTGGATCCTTCAGCTCGACTTCTTTGGCCACAGTCACGCCGTCTTTGGTGATGGTGGGTCCGCCGAACTTCTTCTCGAGGACCACGTTGCGGCCCTTGGGGCCCAGAGTTACCTTCACCGCGTCGGCCAATTGATTCACGCCGCGAAGAATCGCCTGCCGGGAATTCTCGCTATAAACAATTTGCTTTGCTGCCATAGTTCAGATCTCCTTATAAACCTAAAAACCTAAGCCTTCGCCTTTTTGGTTCCGCCGTCGAGAACACCGAGGACTTCGTCCTCACGCATGATCAGGTATTCTTCGCCGTCTAACTTGATTTCGGAGCCGGAGTACTTACCGAACAGAATGCGGTCGCCCGCTTTCACGTCGAGCGCGATCAGCTTGCCGTCATCGGCGCGCTTGCCCTGGCCGACAGCGATCACTTCGCCTTCCTGGGGTTTCTCTTTGGCGGAATCGGGAATGAACAACCCGCTGGCCGTTTTCTCTGCACTATCTTCAATCCGTTTGACCACAATGCGGTCGTAGAGCGGACGAATCTTCATGGTTCAACCTCCTCTGGAATCACTCAAAATGTTGGCTTGGTTCGTTGCCTAAACTGGACCCGGCTGAACCGCCTGAGTCCAAGCACTATTATTAGCACACTCGCGGGAGGAGTGACAATACTTAGTTGTAAGTGATTGATGAATATAGCTATATGGATGCAAATATTGCTGTGTGGCTGCTCGGTTTCTTCGCTTCACGGACGCGGCTTAAGAAGAGTGGGAATCCGGGTTCCGTAGGCCTCCGCCCATCGGCGATCCTCGGCGGTGGCGTGTGCATCTGCGAAAACGCAGTTTACTTCGCCCTTTAGCCTGTTCGCATAGTCCGGTCGCATCGCGGAGAGCATCGCCAGCGCTTCCTTGCCTACAGACCACCAATTTCCTGGCGGTACCTCGCGATCGTCCAGCATCGAATCCAGCGCTTCCACGGCCCGCGCATCCCCACGGCAACTGCCGCCCAATCCGAACACCGCCCAAAATCGGATGCGCACATCGGGATCGCGGAGAGCAGCAATCAGCGGTTCAATCGTCTCCCGCGTGCCAACGTAAGATAACGACTCAGCCGCTTCTTCGCGCGCCGGCTGCGGTTGCGCCGTATTGACGAGACACCGAGCCAGGGCCAGCGCGGCGGCACGGCCGGGCCGCCTAATCCAGCCGAGGGCCCGCGCCGCGGCATGGCGTCGGTGCGGATTGCCGTCCTCCAGAAGTGCCTGGATCAAAGGTCGAACTGCCCTGCGGTCATTCAATGATTCAAGAGTGAGTGCTGTTCTGTAGAGATCGTCTTTTTCGGTCTGTTCGAAGAACAGCTTCAGCAAAGCCTGAACAGCCTGATCGTCTCCCGAGATCGAGATCAGCCTTCCGATTGCCGCTCTACCGAAATGAGATTGGGTTGGGTCGAGCATAACAGCGCGCAACGCTTCGACTAAGGAAAGCCCTTGGCGCTCGAGCCTCGCCACCTTTATGGCGAGGATCCCATCCTGGCCGCGCATCCTCTGCAGATGCTTCCTCATGCGACGCTGCCACTTGATCCGCATGATTCAACAAACCCTCACTCTCGCAGAAGTCATCACCAGTCTATACCGGCATCCTTAGCAAGCCGGGTTGCGAGTCCGGGACTCACCGTTTGATTTCCATGCACAGGGACGGAGAGAATCTTCCTCTCACCAGCTTTCGCATAGATGTGGTGTGTCCAACCGGCCCGTTCGAGCTTATGGCAAAGCTCAGGCCCCGTAATGGGCTTCACACTGCCAGTTCTATCACCTGAACATCCTCATTGAGAGTGCGGCCTTCTTTCCGCGCTACATCGAGGACGCCTGCGATGGCTTCGCGCAAATTCGCCAACAGGTCGTCCACGGTTTCACCCTGCGAATAGCATCCCGGTAATGCAGGTACTTCTCCCCAATACCCGCCTGCCGGTTCGGTATGAATGGCCGCTGAAAATGCTTCGCCGTACTAGGTCAAACATTCCCCATCGGTACTTTGCGGGCCATGATCAAAGACACTGGCTGGGCCGATGAGGATCTAAAGCGCTTCGGCTGGATCGACCAGATCCTGACCTGGTCACCCGCGCACGTCTTCTATTGACTCAATCTCAGCGCTTGTGAAGACAGCGTCATGAATGCCTGGATCAGTTCCTGGGTGTTCGCCGCGAAAACGTATTTGCCTTGGGGCTGGGTCGGGTCGTTGACGCAGGAGCCGGAGTTGGTGCAGACCGGCGCGGTCATCCAACTGGGGTCGTTCGACATTCTCTGCAGAAGCACATCGTCCACTGAATTAGTGAAGCCCACCGTAAACACATAGACGGGCACCGTTGCATTGGTGCGTGCGCGATAGGCCGCGTTGTCCGTTGCGTTAAGGGCGGCGTTGCGAGCGTTCGTCCAGTCGGTAGCAGTATCTCCCGTAAGCGGGATGTGGCCGCCGGACAGGGTCACTGACTTATAGGCACCCACGGGGAGTACTGAGTTTCCGTAAACGTCGGCGGAGGGGAGCCAAGCGAAATCCGAGATATTTCCCGACGATCCGCCGGAGAACTTGCAACCCGGGGCAGTCCCTGCGATCTCTATGCTGTTATTCGTGTTGTCATGGCCGGCTTGAATCGGGTTATAAAGAACCGAGAACGATTGGCTTGGCGGGTCCGAGGCATTAAAGGCTCCAATAGTGCCAGCCGGAATGTCGGCCATGTAACCGGTGCCTCCACTATTCATAGACTGGCCGCCGAACCATTGCCGGCCGTTACCGGCAGTCCAGCCGCCGGCCGCTGGCGTTTTCCCACTAGCGTCGGTGCAGCTGCTGGAACCGGAAATACCGTACGTGGAACCGTCGCGCCAGTTGAAAACCATGGTATTGGGTAAGCCGTCGGTTTCGACTACCAGAAGATTCAGGGCGCCCGGCAGAGCTTTTTTGTAGAGCTCGTTGTACGCCATCGAAATCGCTTCCGGTGTTCCCGTGCGCCCGCCGCACTTGATGGTATCCAGCGCGCCACTGGCGCTTCCGGTCCCATTCGTGTAGCCAAGAGTTGTCTGGAACGATGTCGAAGGAGCAATCACGGGTGCGATGCCATCGCTGAAGGTGATCAATCCGATTTGATCGCGGCCGGGGGCGAATTGACCCGTGAATTCCTTGGCAGCCGCAATCAGGGAACTGCAGGCCGATCCCATCGAGCCCGAGCGGTCCAATACCATCATCGCGACAACGTCGCGCCGGGAGGCGTTGCTGCTGGCGCTGACAATGGTGGCGTCCTTCCCAAACCAGCGCATGAACCAGGTGGGCGCGGAAGTGGAAGCAGTAACCGTTACATTACGAATCTGTGGATTTGTCGGGTCGTCGAAAACGTGAACATGGGTGTCCGAGGTATCCATCTGCGTGTTTTTGGTGGCCCAGTCACCCGCCGGCAAATTGGCGTAGAACCAGTTGACCGCCTTTTGCTTGGCGCTGGCTGACTGCGCCGTCGTGGTCTGCCCTAGCGAAAGCCCCCGTGCAGCCGCAAGCGCCGCACCGTCGACGGCGGCCTGCAACTTGGCTTTGATGGCATAGACGTAACCGACGTCGATAGCAAGTCCCACGGCCGGAATAATGAATACTAGAGCCGCCGTTCCCAGAATCAAGGAAACTCCCTGCTCTTTACGGCGATCGTGCTTCGTTCTCATATTCATGATTGCTTTCCTTTTAGAAGAAATACCGGGCGTAGACGCCCTTACCGGAAACGCTACTGATAGAAAGGCTCGGCGACTGGAAGTAACCTTCCACCACGTAGGCGATATCGCCGTCAGTCAATGGCTGCTGCCCATTCTGATTGGTCTGCCACAGATTCATCATGTCGGTTTGCGCCGCGCCCGGCAGTTGCGCGCCTGAATCGGTCAAGTAGTTCTGCACCGCGCCTGAACTGGCAATCGTGGCCAGACTGGCATCGCCGAGCGTACTTTGGTGCTGGCTGGCTAGCGTTGAGTTCCCGAATACAATCCGCTGGATGTACACGAACTTGTTATGGTTGACGCAATTGCCGGCGCCGACCGATGTGCAGTACGGATCGGTAGTAGCGCCCACGTACATGATTTTCGTGACCCATACCAGGCCGTCACCGGAAGACCCGGTATTGGACGGGATATTCGTCGTGCCACTGGGAAACGCGGGTGCCTGCAGATTGATCCCCGATCCCAGACGAAGCGCCAGTTGCTGATAGCCTGACGTGGAAAAATCGGCGCCGTGAATGTACATATCGTCCAGATCGCGCACCACGTGGTTAACCGCGATGGATTTCACCATATTCATGCCAACTACGAACGTGCCCAATACTATTGGGGCAAAGAACGAGAGAACCAGCGCAAATTCCACGATCTCGTTGCCGCGCTCGCCTCTATGATTTTTCTTGTTGGGAAGTCTCATTTGAATCCTCTTAGCGGGCAATACTGGAGACACCGGCGGGATAGCCTCCCAGGATGTCGGAAGACCTGACGTTGAGGGTTAAGGGAAGCGTTGCATAAAGCGGGCTGGCCAGAGTCCCGCTTAGCGGCATCATCCACGCCAGACTTACGCCCTGGACCGATACCTCGACAACGTTGCCGGGAATGTTTCCGCCAGTGACGATCGCTGTGTTGGGGTTAGATGGACTGTAGTAGTCCACGTGAATCCGGTTGGGACTGTCGCTGGTCTTTACCAGGCCAAACGAGTACTTCTGCACAACCTGTTGCACCGATGAATCCTGGCCCGCGCCACTTTGCGTCTGGAAGGTGACGGCGTAGCGGCAGCCTTCGCGCACGGCGTTCTGCAGGGTGGACCAGCGAAACAGCATCATGCCGAGATCGGCGAAGAATAGAATGACGGCCAACATCGGAATAAACGTGAATGCGGATTCGAGAATCACATTGCCACCGCTTTTTTCCCGGCGGCGGGCTGAAATGGGCTGCGCGCTTGGTTTCATCGTGAGTCAAGAGTAGAGTTCCGGGGGCGGGCTTTGTACCCTACGAAAGGTACAAATTGACGTGGGTCCCGTTTACTAGGGGAAGCCCTGCGAGGTACCAAAACCAGAGGACCTAAGTTTTGCAGTACCTGCGCCCCGGCACGTGCGTAAAATTTTGATTCGAAGGAGTTACCGAACTAGTACTCACGCTTTCAGGATGCGGGGGGAGAACTGATTTCTATCCGGCGCGTTTCCGCGTCCAAGGTCTCCAAACGAATCTCGATACGGTCATGCGGGAGTAGCTGGGGAAAACGCTCCCCCCACTCGATCAGTACCACTGCCTCGCGGTCGAAGATCTCGTCGAGGCCCAGCGTTGCGACTTCTTCGGCGCGATCTAGACGGTATAAATCGATATGGTACACGCGCCCCTCACCGTACTCATGTATCAGTGTGAAGGTAGGGCTCACCACTTCTTCGGGGTTGGCCGCGGCCAGTCCACTGATGATGCCTTTCGCCAGCGTGGTTTTGCCTGCTCCCAGATTCCCGATCAGCAGAACGACCGCGCGCTTCGGCAGCGTAGCCGCGATGTTCCGCCCCAGCTCGATGGTCTCATCCTCGCCCTGAGTCTCAAAGGACTTCACGGATGGCCCTCGGAAGGTAAGTGAGCAAATCGGTGGCGAGAACGCAGTACTCCGTCAATTCTTCCGCCGCCAGTTCGCCTGCGCGCCCATGAAGCCAGACAGCCGCCCGAACAGCCAAGCCGGTGTCTCGGGTTTGAGCCGCCAGGCCCGCAATCAATCCGGTAAGAATGTCCCCGGCGCCACCCTTGGCCATGGCCGGCGAACCGGTGGGATTGATCCAGATTTTGCCGTCGGGTAAACCTATGAGCGTGCGGAAGCCTTTCAGTACGAGGCAAACGTTGCGATCCATCGCGAATTGGCGGGCGACTGTGAGGCGATCTCCTACTTTCGCGCCGGTCAGCCGAGCCATCTCGCCGGGATGTGGCGTCAGTACTGTCTCCACGCCGCGCCCCCGAAAGTCCGTTCCGGCGATGGAATTCAATCCGTCGGCGTCGATGATTGTCGGTATCGTTGCTTCGCTCGTCAGCTTACCCACAAGTTCCCGCTTCATGCCGAGGCCCGGCCCTATCGCCAGCACCGTCATGCGCTCCAAACTGACGGCGTCGAGTGGTTGCGTCATCAACTCCGGTGCCAGACGCGAAGGATCGGCGCATGCCACCGTGACCAACCCCGCGCCTATCCTGAGTGCCGCCAGCCCGGCCATCGCCGCCGCGCCGGCCTTTCCAGCCGCACCTCCTACAACCAGCACGTGACCGTAGTCGCCCTTGTTCGTGTCTCGCTTGCGGGGCTGAAACAGAGACGCAAAGTCGTGCGACTCAGACAATTCCAGATCCGATTGCAGGTATTCAGCAGGGATTCCGATGTCGGCGACGATCAATTTTCCCGCGTTTCCGGCGCGCGGGTCCAGCAGCATTTCGGCTTTGGGCGCTGCGAAGGTCACGGTGAAATCCGCATGAACTTGCATTGCGGAGGGAATATCCACCGATACCACTTTGGCGCGAGGGAACTGCTGATTGATGGCGGCGATGAGCTCTGCATACCGGCCTTCCACAGGTTCGCGAAAGCCAGTGCCTAGCAGGGCATCCACTACGATGGTGGCTTCGCGATCCACGGGATTGGGCGGATCCGTGACTTTGACAATCTGCAGGCTCGCGACACGGGGCCTCAGCAGCCGTCCCACCACCAACCCATCGCCGCCGTTGTTCCCGGAACCGCAAAAAATCACCACACGTTGGCGCGAGAGCGGAGAGAATTCCGCTTCGAGAAACTCTACGACCTTCGTGCCCGCGCGCGACATCAGGACGTCCGCTGGCGTGCCGCCATCAATGGTGCGACGGTCCGCGTCGCGCATCTGCTGGGCCGTAAGAACCTTCAAGCAGCAGCTCCCGTGAGGAGTTGCTCCAGCGCCCGCAAGCTGTCCGCCTCTCCCATCACAATCAGATGGTCGCCGGCCCTGATCTTCGTGTCTAAAGGCGGATTGAACAGCATTTCCCCCGCCGCTTTACGGACGGCCAGCAGAATCACATCCAAATCCCGCTGCAGGTGGACTTCGGCCAGCGTCCGGTCCGCGAAGGAGCTGCGCGTACTCACCTTCACTTGCTCGATATTAACGTCCAAGCCGGCGTCCTGCGTGGCGAAATTTATGAACTGATGCACATGCGGCTTGAGAAGCGCCTGCGCCATGCGGTGCCCGGTGCTGTAGTAGGGCGCGAAGACAAAATCCGCGCCAGCGCGCCGCATTTTTTGTTCGGAAGCACTTTCGTCCACGCGCGCCGCAAGGTGCAAGCGCGAGTTCAATGCCTTGGCGGAAAGAATTAGGAATAGATTGTCGGCATCGTTCGAGAGCGTTGCAATTAGTCCCTTGGCTCTATCAATACCCACATCGAGAAGAGTCTCATCTCTGCTGGCATCCGCAGCCACCCCCAGCATTCCCAATTTCATGGCCCGTTCTACACGCTCTTCATCCTTATCGATCACCACAAACGGCACGTCCGCGTGTTTGAGCTCATCGGCTGCCCCCCGCCCCAAGCGGCCGAATCCGCACACGATATAGTGCCCCTCCAAATTCTCGATCATGTTCTTGACCCGTCGCTTTCCGAAGAATTGATTCAACTCCAGCTCGATCAGAGTCTGCGTCATGGCTCCCACGCAGAGGAAGATAACAACCACGCCGAAGGAGATCAGGAAGGAGTTAAAGACCCGCCCAGCGTGGCTCAATGCGCGGATTTCACCATAGCCGACCGTAGTCACCGTGGTCAGCGTCATATAGAACGCGTCAAAAACCGGATAACCTTCGATCAGGACGAAGCCTGTGGTCCCAAACGCCAGGGTCAACAGGAGGGCCAGCGCGATCACGCCTAGCCTTCGCGGGAGATGCTCCATTGGTCTTATAGTAAACGCGGCGGGACGCGCGCGGCGATGACAATTATGACGCGCCTGATATTCTGGAGCCAGACCCTCCTGTGGCGCTCCTATTGAATACACAAGCTTTGGCGAAGTCCTACGGCGCGGCGTTTCTGTTCCGCAACGTTTCATTGAGCATTGGGGAGGGCGACCGAATCGCCCTGATCGGTCCGAATGGTTCCGGGAAATCTACTTTGCTTGAAATTCTGGCCCAGCGCAGGGAGCCGGATACGGGTGAAGTCGCGATGCGGAAAGGCACTCGCATGGCGTACCTGCAACAGGATTCGCAATTCCCGCCGGGAGAAAGCGTGCGCGCTGTCATGCGCCGCTCACTCAAACGTGCGGGTATTCCGGAGTCGGACTGGCCGGCGCGCGAAGCGGAAACCCTGGGCCGCGCCGGGTTTGAAGATTTCGAGGCGGAGGCAGCGTCCTTATCAGGCGGCTGGCGGAAGCGTCTGGCGATCGCCGAGGTGCTGGTGCAGGATCCAACACTGGTCCTGTTCGATGAACCGACCAACCACCTTGATTTGGGCGGAATCGAGTGGCTGGAAAAACTCTTGCGGAGCGCACCGTTCGCCAGTGTGATTGTCAGCCATGACCGCTACTTTCTGGAAAATGTTCCTAACGCCATCGTGGAACTGAATCGCGCATATCCCGATGGACTGCTCCACGTGGCCGGCAATTACAGCGCGTTTCTTGAAAAGAAGGCAGAGTTTCTGCATGCGCAATCCAAGCGGCAGGAGTCGCTGGAAAATCGGGTGCGCACTGAGATGGAATGGCTCCGACGCGGGCCCAAGGCGCGGGCCACCAAGGCCAAGGCCCGCATCGACACTGCCCATGAAATGATCGGCGAACTCGCGGATCTCCGTTCGCGCAGGCGAATCAGCGCCACCGACATCGATTTTACGGGAACGGAACGCAAGACCAAACGGCTGATCCACCTTCAAGGCGTCGCCTACGGTTATGAAGGGCGAAATCTATTTGAGGATTTGGACTTCACCATTACCGCTGGCATGCGCGTGGGCCTCGTGGGATCGAACGGCAGCGGAAAGACGACGCTCCTGCGGCTGCTACGCGGTGAGGTGCAGCCTCTTCGGGGTGAAGTGCAACGCGCCGACGGCCTGCGCATGGTGTACTTCGATCAAAACCGCCAATTGGATGGGGATCTCACCTTGCGGCGCGCCCTGGCTCGCGACAGTGATTCGGTGATCTATCGAGAGCGTGTAATTCATGTTGCATCCTGGGCCGATCGTTTTTTGTTCACTGCCGAACAACTGAATCAACCCGTGGGGCGTTTATCCGGAGGGGAGCGCGCGCGGGTGCTGATCGCCAATCTGATGTTGGAGCCCGCTGATGTGCTCCTGCTCGACGAACCCACCAACGATCTCGACATCCCAACGCTGGAGATCCTGGAGGAGAGCCTGCTCGAATTTCCGGGCGCCCTGGTATTGGTTACACACGACCGGTACCTGCTGGATCGTGTGTCGACCTTGGTGCTCGGCCTTGACGGGCAAGGCGGTGCGGAACGTTTTGCGGACTACAGCCAATGGGATATCTGGCAGGAGCAGCGCAAGCAGCCTAAGCCTAAAGCTCTGATGGAAAAGCGGCCGACGATCTCGCCGGCAAGAAAGAAGCCCTCCTATCTGGAGGCACGCGAATACGAATCCATCGAGCAACGGGTTCATGAAGCCGAGCACGTCCTGGAACAGAAGCGCGCCGCCTTGCAGGACCCAACCGTAACTAAAGACGGGCGCTTACTGGAACGGGCCTACCGCGAAATGGAAGACGCACAGGCTGCCGTAGATTCCATTTACGAGCGCTGGGCTGAGCTCGAACAAAAGATGGCTTAGCGCCTTTGGTCAACCTTCCCGGCAGGTTTGCGTTGTAATGGGAGTGATGCGGAAGATCCTGGCAGCATCTGCATTGGTGTTGTGCCTGGGAGCCGGGAGTCCCAAGCTCTCAAAGGACGAGCAGGTGCTCCATGCGCTAAACCGGCTCACCTTCGGGCCACGTGCGGGTGATGTCGAGGCGGTTGGCAAGATGGGGGTCAAGCAGTGGATCGATCTTCAGCTTCACCCCGAACGCATCGCTGAGAATCCAGAATTGGCGCGGCGGCTCGCACCCCTCGAATCCCTGCGGCTCTCCCAGGCTGAGACGGAACGCAACTATCCCAATCCACAAATGATCCGCGCAATTGCGGCGGGGCGGCAAACAATGCCGGCGAATGCGGTCACGCGCGCGGCCGTCGAACGTATGATTCGGCGGGTCAAGGCGAGCAAGGGCGGCCCGAATAGCGCGCCCCTGGAGCCAGCCGTGCCGCTCGACCAATTGCTGAATCGCGAGCAGATTCGCACGCTCCGGATAGGAACGGTGGAGCAGAAGCGCGAAGTGATCGCCGCGATTCCCGAGGGCCAGATGGATGAGGTTACGATCGCTATGCCTCCGGGTTTGCGCCTGCAGTTATTGCCTGCAGTCGAGCCCACGCTGCGCCGCAAATTGATGCTGTTGACCGCGCCACAGCAGTTGATCGCCTTTGACCTCAGCGAAGGCAAGCTGTACCGGGCGATCCTGAGTAACCAGCAGCTTGAAGAACAACTCGTGGATTTCTGGTACAACCACTTCAACGTCTTCCTCGATAAAGGCGCGGACCGCTACCTGGTGCCTACTTATGAGCGCGAGGCGATCCGGCCGCACGTGCTGGGCAAGTTCCGTGACTTGCTGGAGGCCACGGCGAAGAGTCCGGCGATGCTGTTTTTTCTGGACAACTGGCAGAGCGTCAGTCCGGGTGCGCCCCGGCGAATGAATGCCAAACAACCGGTGCGCGGGCTGAATGAAAACTACGCGCGCGAGCTGATGGAGCTGCACACTCTGGGCGTCGACGGCGGCTACACCCAGAAAGACGTCACGGAAGTGGCCCGTTGTTTCACAGGCTGGACCATTCGGCTGCCGCGCCAAGGTGGGGACTTCTTCTACAACGACCGCGTGCACGACAAAGGCGAGAAAACAGTGCTAGGCCAGAAGATTCCGGCAGGCGGCGGCAAGGACGATGCGGAGAAGGTTCTGGATATCCTGGCCAAACATCCTTCGACGGCGCGGTTCATTTCGAAGAAACTGGCGCAGCGCTTCGTGGCCGACGATCCGCCGAAAAGGCTAATCGACAAGATGGCTAAGACCTTCCGAGACAAGAAGGGCGACATCCGCGAAGTCATGAAGACCATGCTGACGTCAGATGAGTTCTTCTCGAAGGCGGCGTATCGCGCGAAAGTGAAATCGCCGTTTGAGATGGTGGTCAGCGCCGTGCGCGCAACTAGGGCTCAGGTGGATTTTGCGTTTCCGCTGGCGAGGCAGATTGCGGACCTGGGCCAACCGCTGTATCGCAAGTTGGAACCCACCGGCTATTCGGATGTGAACAGCGAGTGGGTGAATTCGTCGGCGTTGCTGGCGCGCATGAATTTCGCACTCTCGCTGACGCAGAACAAAGTGCCCGGTTCGAAGGTAGACGTGGCGTCATTCAGCGGCGGCGCCGGCGATGTGGCGCGCCAGGTCTTGTTCACCGATGCCAAACCGGAAACGCTGGCGGCAATTGAGAAGCAGGCGCAGGGCGCGACCAAAGCTCCAGTTGTGGGATTGTTGCTGGGGTCGCCCGATTTCCAGAGGAAATGAAGTGACCGCGCGCCGATTGTTTCTAAAAAGTTCAGGGCTCGCCATGTTCGGCGTGGGCGCTGCGCCCATGTGGCTAGCGCGCGCGGCCGATGGCGCGGGTGCGCGGAAGAAGGTTTTGGTGGCTGTGTTCCAGCGCGGCGCTGTGGATGGCTTGAATGTCGTTGTCCCATTCGCCGAGAAGAGCTATTATTCGCTGCGCCCGACCATCGGGATTCCCGCGCCTAAGGTGGGCGCCGAGTCTGCAATCGATCTTGACGGTTTCTTCGGCCTGCATCCGGCATTGGCACCGCTCAAGCCGATATACGACGCCAATAAGTTGGCAATCGTGCACGCCGTAGGTTCGCCAGATCCCACGCGTTCGCATTTCGACGCGCAGGACTATATGGAATCGGGCACGCCTGGGCGCAAAGCCACTCCCGATGGCTGGTTGAATCGCTCGCTGCCGCCATCCGTGGATGCCCGCAAGTCACCGGTGCGTGCGGTGAGTTTGGGTCCGTCGCTATCCAGGACGGTGCGGGGCCATAACGAAGCAGTCGCCATCAATAATCTAAACGATTTCAAGGTGCGAGAAGCGGACGGCGCGGCGACGTTTGAAAGCATGTATGCGTCAACGCCCGACACGATGTTGAACGGCACCGGTCGTGAAACCTTCGACGCTGTGAAACTGATGCAGTCGATTCAGGCGCAGTCATACACGCCGTCCGGCGGCGCAAAGTATCCCGGAGGGCGGCTGGGACAGTCCCTGATGCAGATTGCGCGCTTGATCAAGGCGGATGTGGGCCTGGAAGTGGCGTTTACCGACGTGGGCGGCTGGGACACGCACGTCAACGAAGTGGGGCAAACTCCGGGAGCGGGGCAACTGGCGAACCTGCTGGGTAACTTCGGGCAGGCTTTGGCGGCGTTTTACCAAGACCTGGGCGACCGAATCGAAGATGTCGCCGTGGTCACCATGAGCGAATTCGGGCGCACGGCCAAGGAGAATGGCAACCGCGGTACCGACCACGGCCACGCCAACGTAATGTTCGCCTTTGGCGGCGCGATCCGCGGCGGCAAGGTTTATGGGGAGTGGCCGGGCTTGGCGCCAGAGCAACTTTACGAGAATCGCGACTTGGCGCTTACCACCGATTTCCGCGATGTGCTGGGCGAGGTAGTAGCCAAG
>CAZDGT010000486.1:0-4250 GCA_964504905.1 uncultured Bordetella sp.
CTTCTGGAACAACGAGGAATTTGGGATGGACGGGAGCGGTACCTATGCGTCCGAGAGAGCGGCGCTCCAGGGCACGGCGGCTGAGCCGAAATGGCTTGGCGTCATCCAGCACGACATGATGATGTTCGACCACGGCATGCCCCCTGGGCCGAAGCAGGTTCCCAACGCCGATATCAACATCGAGTATCAGCAGGAGTCGAAAATGGCCGTGGAGTCGGCGAAGCTGGCGGCAACGCTCCAGGCGGCGAACCGTTCCTATGCCCAAAACTATCCTGCGGTGATCGGCGCCAATATGGCAGGCACGGATTCGATACGGTTTCAGGATCTTGTCGCCGCTGTCAGCGTGCGCGAAAACGAGCGGGTCACTGGGATTGTCAGACGTTCCAACCCGAACCATCATGAGGCCACGGACAAATACGAAACCTACAGCGAGGAAGACTTTCGCTTTGGCTTCAATTCCGCGCAGACCACGCTAGGTGGCCTGGGACAACTCGCTGGGATACTACTGACGCGGACTCGCTAGGGGTTTTTCGCGGAATCGGTTATTGGGATCGCCGCAATGCTTGCTTGACCCGGATCTTCATGGATCGCGCGTCTAGACGAGCCGCCTCCGCGTAGTTTTGCTGGGAGCGGAGATCCGCGGAATAGTTTTCGAGCAGCGAGAGGAGCAGCGGATTCTCAGTACCCCAGGCGCGCTCCAGGATTTCCAGGGACTGCCGGTAAAGAGTTTCCGCCTCATCGAGCCGCCCTTCGCGGTGGTAGACTTCGGCCAGACGGGCAAGCACTTTTCCGGTATCCGGGTGGCCGGGAGACAAGCACTTTTCGAAAATCGCTTTTGCTTCTTGCAGGAGAGCCTCGGCCTCAGGGTACCGTTTGCGATTCAAAGCGAGAACCGCGAGGTTGTTTAGGTCATTGGCGATTCTAGGATGGCTCGCTGGAAAGCGTTCTTGGTCGATGTCCCGAGCCCTGTGCAGTATGGGTTCAGCCTCGTCAAATTTGCTTCGTGAGGAAAGCAGCAGCCCAAGGTTGGTCAGACCGGCGGCAACATTCGGATGCATGGGTCCCAGTTCTTTCTCCCAAAACGCGATCGCTTTCCGAAACAGTCGCTCGGCTTCTTTCGAACGTCCCTGCTCGACTCGGATGCGCCCAAGATTATTGAGCGCAACAGGCAGATTCTTCGCTTCATGGAGTTCCTGGTAGGTTGCAATGGCACGGCTATCTAGATCCGCCGCTTCCGTCAGCCGGTTTTCCCGGTGGAATATCAAGGCCAAACCAACCTGCGTATCCGCGACCACGCTGTTCTGTCCGAACAGACGCTGCCGAATCTCCAAAGCGTTGCGAACCCACGTCTCCGCTTCTTTGACGTTCCCTTGCGCCTCCAGAACTGTGCCCAATGTAGCGAAAGTGGTTGCCCCGTCCGAAGTGTTCCGCGCGTGCCGCAACTCAATGATGGATACGGCTCGCTCAAGAATCCGTTGGGCGCGGGTGTACTCCGCAGTGTCGTTATAGAGCAGAGCCATGCCATTGAGCATCGGAACGAGGGGCAGTTCCTGCGGTCCCAGAAGTTCTTCCCTTACTGCGAGAGCTCGGTCATACAACGGCGCGGCTTCCGTGTACCGTGCCTGGGCCCGATAGACCGCCGCCAGGTTGTACAATGCACTGCCTAGTTCTTCAGACGGCTTCGGGTTGCTGGACCCGTATTGGACAGCACGGACCAATTCAAGTTCCGCCTCACGGAGCCGGCCAGTTTGAAAATAGAGCGTTCCGAGATTGCCGAGAACAGCCGGGAGCTCCCGGCAGTGACTCCCTTCATCCGGAGTCGCGCAGGCCCGAAGCGCAGTGCGGTAAGCGACTTCCGCCTCGGCGTATCGGTTCTCGCGCACCAGCGCAGATCCGTCTGCATTTAGCGCGGCAACGCGACTCGGGGCGGCGGAATTGACCGTTTCGGCCCCGAATTCCCGTTGCGCAAGGGCTAGAAATAGAGCAAACCCTTTACCGCGCATAAGGAAAGTCTGCGTGACATAGCGTTGCGGCAGGGAGTGACTAGAGTAATGGAACCGGATGCAAAGAGTACCAATCCCACTCCGATCCAGCGCACCCGCTATGCTGGTACTAGAGGTTTCAAGTGCAATATTTTGTTCGCATCACGGACGTCCGCAAAGAAGCCCGGAATCGCGCCTCCGTACCGTTTGTGAAGCAGTCATACCCCGAGCTCGCGTGCCCCACGCTCGGCCAAGCAATTGAGCAAGCCAAGCGGAACGTGCTGGAATCCGACAAAACAATAATGCTTCAGGCCGATGCCTGCTTTAGGAACATGAATCAAGTTCGGACCAAGTATCGTTGCTGGATTGACGAGCGCGGCGTGTTTAATGAACTCTCCCTGGCATAGCTGATTCATCCCCCTGCGCGCCCGATTGCAGAAGACCAGGGCGTGGTGGCCAAGGCCGTAATAGTAGACAATATGGGGGAGACTCGAAGTCTAAAATTTAGGGGGAAATATGCGAATAGCTTCAATATTGATTTTTGTTGGTATGACGGTTCTGATGGGTGCCGAGCCGGGCGCGATACCGAATTTTGTGAGCGCCAGCGATCTTGCGGCGTTGATCGCCAAAGCGAAGGCCGAACGCAAGCCGGACCAGATCAATTTCGTTCAGCCACTAGTGCGCTACGCTCCTTATCGGGCGAGTTTCGAATCCCGGATTCAAGGCAAGCCCACAAATCCGAATATCCACGAGACGGATACCGAAATTGTCTACGTGGTGGACGGAGCCGGAATGCTGACGATGGGCGGCACGCTGAAGGATGAACGCCGCGTCAATGAAGCCAATCGGACGGGCTCGGCTATTAATGGCGGCACCAAACGCCACATCGCCAAAGGCGATTTCTTCATTGTTCCAGAAGGCACGGCGCACGCGTTTACCGATGTCGAAGGCACGCTGGTCATCATCTCGCTTCACGGGCCGAAGGGCACGGGAGTAGACAGTAAATAAGCACGTCCTGCTCGGCCGGCAGCATGCCTTTCGCCCCCGCGCGACTGCAGCGGGAGTATACTGACCGGGAAGGCAAATGTAATCCTGATCGGTGCCAGTGCTTGGAAGGAGCTGATTATGTCCTCTGCGAAGTTCATGGGCTGGTTCGGCATGCTGCTATCGCTCGCGGGTACTTCGTGGGCGGCGGAGTTGGGCAATAGGCCCGCGACGTTCGCTAAGGACGTCGCACCCATTCTCCAGGCGAAGTGTCAGGATTGCCATCGTGCCGGCTCCATGGCGCCGATGTCGCTCGTGACTTATGAAGAGACTCGGCCCTGGGCAAAAGCCATCAAGCAACGCGTGGTCACGCGTAATATGCCACCGTGGCATTTGGATAAGACCGTCGGCATTCAGCATTTTCAGAATGACCGGTCATTGACGGACGAAGAGATCCAGACCATCGCGCGATGGGTGGATGCGGGCGCTGTGCTCGGCGATGTCAAGGATATGCCGCCGCCCAAGCAATGGCCCAAGAACGATGGCTGGCAGCTAACTCGGCAATTTGGTGAGCCGGACCTGGTCATCAAGTCGGAACCCTACAAAATGCCCGCTCACGGGCAGGATGTTTGGTTCAAACCCCTCACCGCAATTCCGCTTACTGAGCCGCGTTGGGTGCGTGCCGTGGAGATTCGCCCGTCCAGCCCGGCCGGCCGGAAAATCACGCACCACGTTCTCGCTCGTCTGCAGCAGGATGAGGCTGCGGCGGGCATTTCCAAGCCGCCCGCAACTGACGCGTTCGGAGTGGGCCCCGGCCTGTTGATGGAATGGGCGATTGGGAAAAACTACGACATTTATCGCCCCAACACCGGCAAGCTGCTGCTGCCGGGGGCACATATCTGGTGGGAACTCCATCTGCACGCGGTGGGCGAGCAGATCGAGGATCACTCCGAGCTAGCCATCTATCTCTATCCGAAAGGCCAGGAGCCCAAATACCGGACCTACCTCATGGCCTACACTGCGCATCCGATGGAGCACGGCGAGCCGCTGTTGGATATTCCTCCTAACTCTTCGGCGATGACCGAAGGCTTCCACGTGTTAAAAGAGCCCGCGCGGTTGGAGAATTTCCAGCCCCATATGCACCTCCGCGGAAAGGTGATGAGCATGGAGGCGATCCTGCCGGATGGCAGCAAGCAAATGCTCAGCTCCGTTGACCGGTTCAACTTTAACTGGATGAACAATTACATTTACGCCGACGACGCGGCGCCGGTGTTGCCAGCGGGC
>CAZDGT010000487.1:0-13098 GCA_964504905.1 uncultured Bordetella sp.
CGCCGATTCCCATTCCGGCCCTCATCCAGAAGTCCCGGCGCGATACGTAGCGCCGCTTATTGATAGTTGAAGTCTGCCGCAAACTAGTCATGGGATCTCCTGTCTCACTATCCGATGTAAATAAACTCGTCCGAATTCAGCATTACCTGCGCGAAGTCGCTCATAGCAGCCAGATCCGCGGCGTCTTGCGATGCCGCGCCATGCGCTAGCGCGTATTGCCGTTGCTTTTCTAAGAACGCGAGATTCAGGTTTAACTCCACGCGGGTCGGCTCGCGGCTCAGCGTAATACGATACATGTGCTTAATGCGTTCGGTCGCGTCTTTGCTGGATTCCTTCAAGACGCGCTCCGCCAGGAATTTCGATTGGATCAAAGTGAAGTCATTGTTTAGCAGCGTGAGCGCCTGCGTGGGGACGGTGCTCACGTCGCGCCGCTCGCAGGTGATGTTCAGGTCTGGCTCGTCGAACACCTCGAACATCGGATAACGCAACCCGCGCTGAACATAAGCATAGACTCCGCGCCGCCAAGTCTCCGGACCTTCCTTGGTCAGCTGCCAGATACCGCGTGGCTGCGCCAGACGTACCGATTCCGCCACGGACGGGAAGTAGGGCTTGCCGCCGAACTGCGGATTGAGCTGCCCGCTCGCCGACAGCATCATGTCGTGAACCAGCTCTCCCTCCACACGATGCAGCGGGAACCTCCACAAATAGATGTTATTCGGGTCCTTCTCCACATTCTGCGAGCGATAGAAGCTCGACGCCATCTGGTAGGTCTCCGAGCTCATAATCAAGCGTTGCATCTGCTTGATGCTCCAGCCCTGGCGGACGAACTCGCTTGCCAGCCAGTCGAGCAATTCTGGATTCGACGGCGGCAATCCCATCTTTCCGAAATTTCCCGGAGTGGGCACGATCCCGGTTCCGAAATGCCAGCCCCAGATGCGGTTGACGATAACTCTGGATGTCAGCGGATTTTCCTGTGACGCGATCCATTCGCCCAGCGCGCGGCGGCGTCCGCTGGTGGCGTAGTCCGGGCGATTCGGCACATGCGACGTAGCCGGAGGCGTTCCCTTCACTAAAACGGTAAGGAACCCAGGCTGGACTTCCGGTGTTTTCTTGTCGCCCTCAAAATCCGCGCCTGTGGCGGCGAAATGCAGCTCCGGCACCTGATATTTGTCGCCGGCCTTGGGAACGAAGCAGCACGTCTTGTCATAAGCAAAGCGGCCATTGTTCGCCAGGTTGTTGTCGCCCAAATCGTCGGGAGCGAGCCAGAAGTCGCCATCGCGCACCGCGTTCGCCTTCGGCAGCGGAGGAGGCAGACGCTTCTCGAACTCTTTAATCTTTGCCTGCAGGACTTGGCGCTTAGCGTCATCCTCAGGGCTGACCTTGACGGTTCGTTGACGATAGCCATTGGGGTTATCGGCAACCACCACCTGGGCAACGTCGGCGCCATCGGGATCGTCAAAGTTGAGAGGAAGTTGGGTAACCAGAAGTTTCTGGCCGGGCGTGCGCTTTTCGGCAGGCGTTTGCACCGCGATGCGGATATCCTCCGGATACTTCTGCAGCGCTTCTTCCTGGCGGCGCTTCAAGTCGGCAGCTTTATACGGCTTCTCGATCTGTGCGATTTGCGCGCGCAGCGGTGCGGTCTGTTGGTCCACTTCCGCCTTGATCTTTTCGTACTGCTCCACCTGCGCCTTGGGCGCGAGTGGTTGATCGTAGTCGACGTAGCCCCACATCATCGCCATGGACCGGTAATAATCCATACGCGTGATGGGATCGAACTTGTGATCGTGGCAGCGCGCGCAATTGACGGACAATCCCATGAACCCCTGGAACGTGGTGCGGATCATGTCGTCCATGTAATCGTAGCGGTTGCTCGGATTCTGCTTCTCGCGGAAACGCACGCGCGGACCAATCCGATAGAACGTAGTGGCCGTCAGGCTGTCGTTCGTGGGCGAATCGAGCTCGTCTCCTGCTAGTTGCTCCACAATGAATTGGTTGAACGGCTTGTCCTCGTTGAACGCCTTGATCACATAGTCGCGATAGCGCCAGGCCTCGGGAATATCGCGATCGTACTCAAAGCCGGAACTATCGGCATAGCGCACAACATCCAGCCAGAATCTTCCCCAACGCTCTCCGTAATTGGGCGAAGCCAGCAGCCGGTCGACTAATTTTTGATAGGCGTCAAGGGCGGCGTCGTTAACGAAGGCCTCAACCGCTGCGGGCGGAGGCAGCAATCCCACCAGATCGAGATACACGCGCCGGATCAAAGTTCTTTTGTCTGCTTGGGGAGCGGGCTCCAGCCCCTTAGCCTCCATGCCTTTTTTTACGAAAGCATCGATGGGATTTCTGGACCAGCGTGCATCGCTCATCGAAGGTGGTGTATTGCGTACCGGCTTTTTGAACGCCCACCATTGACGGTCGCGATCCTGAATCACGCGCTCCTTGTAGCCGGGAAAGTTCGCTGGAGGATACGCCAAGTCGCCAGGTATGTTCTGAGTTACCGGGGTGGCCGTCGCATCGCTCCCGGATCCGAGAGCGCCCTGATTGATCCACTCTTTCAATATCGCGATTTCTTCGGGCTTTAAGGGAGCCACCGGAGCCATCGGCATCAGAGGCTTGGTGACACCAGACACGCGCTTGATCAGCAGACTGTCATCGGCGTGGCCCGGGACGATGACCTGGCCCGAGTTGCCGCCCTGTAGGATACTCGCGCGGGTTCGCAGGTCGAGATTCCCCATGTGCAGCGCTTCGCCGTGGCATTGGAGGCAACGCTCCACAATCGGCAGAACGTCTTTGTCGGTGAGCGGCGCTTTTTGCGCGAACAAGGACGAGCCCAAGCTCAAAATCGCAATCGCCAACGAGAACAACCTGCGCATTGTTATCTCCACTTAAACCCCTATATAATCTACTCCTTGCCGCGATTGAAGGCAAGGGTGGGAGAATGGGAATCGTGGATCGCACCAGGATAGACAAGTGGCTGTGGGCGGCACGCTTTTTCAAGACCCGTACGCTGGCCGCGCGAGCGTGCGAACTCGGCAGAATTGAGTTCAACGGGCAGCCCGTAAAGCCATCGCGCGAAGTCCGAATCGGCGACATGTTGCAAGTGAGGAATGATGGCGGGGATTTTCAAGTGGAAATTCTGAATCTTACCGAAATGCGCGGTCCGGCGGTTTTCGCTCAAACGCTCTATCGTGAGACGGATGCCAGCCGCGAGTTGCGGCTAAAGGCGGTCGCGGAGCGTAAATTGATGCCGCATTTCGAAGCCTTGAGAGAAGGGAAGCCGTCGAAGCGCGACCGGCGCGAACTGGACCGCGTTCGAGGGCGAGCGTGACGGCAGCCCGTGGCCTCAAGATCCGTGCGGCTCGAAAAGACGATATGCCGGCCATCCGGGGCCTGATCCGCCAGTTTCCTCGACAGTTGGCGCAAAGGAATCTGCCGCGTCTGCCATCTTTCTTCGTGGCCTATGTTGGCGACAAGCTGGTGGGGTGTTGCGCTCTCCAGATTTATTCGAAGAGACTCGCAGAGGTGCGCAGTCTTGCCGTTCTTCCCGATTTCCAGGATCGCGGCATCGCGTCGAAGTTGGTGGATGGTTGTACGCAACGCGCGCGCGAGCGTGGAATCCGGGAGTTGTTCGCCGTCACCAGCCAGACGTCCTTTTTCGGACGGCTCGGCTTCGCCACATTCCGTCGTGAGAAAACGGCTATGTTCCTGGAGCTTACGCCTCGCCGCGCAGATGCATGATGCTATTTTTTATAGGACACTCGCCAGATCTTCTTGCCACCGTCTTCAGACACCAGCAGGCTGCCATCGGGCATTTCGAGAACTCCCACCGGCCGTCCCCACACCTCCGGATTATCCGGCGCCAGCATCCAACCGGTGAGGAAGTGTTGCATGGGTCCGCTCGGCTTGCCGTTCGCGAAAGGAATGAACGCAACTTCGTAACCCTGCCGGTCGGCGCGATTCCATGAGCCGTGTAGCGCGATGAATGCGCCGCCCTGATATTCCTTGGGGAACATCGTACCGGTATAGAAAGCGAATTCAAGCGCGCTCGCGTGCGCTCCTAGCAGCACGTCGGGCTTCGTCGTCTTGGCCACCAGATCGGGCCTCTCCCCTTTGCGGCGCGGGTCTTCATTGGGTCCGATATAAGCGTATGGCCAGCCATAGAAACGGCCCTGCTCGATGTGCGTGAAATACTCCGGGACCAGGTCGTCGCCCAGGCCATCGCGCTCCTCGGCTGTGATCCAGATGGTATCGGTGCCGGGATACAGATGAATGCCCGTCGGATTGCGCGTCCCGGAGACGAAAATCTCGTGCCCGGTGCCATCGGGATTGTAGCGGTTCACGGCTGCGCGCATAGGATCTTCTCCCGCACTTACATTGGATTGCGAGCCAATATTAATGTACATCTTCTCGCCTTTGCGGTCGAACAAAATGTTGCGTGAGCTGTGGCCGGTGCCGAAATCTTTCAACGAGACTACTTCTTCGCCTTTCCCGGCCGTCATCGCCTTCGCGTCGTATTTATAGCGCTTGATGGAGGTTGGCTCGCCAACGTAAAGGTAATCCTTCCAGAACGCCAGGCCGAACGGGCGATCCAGTCCCTCAATGAGCTTGCGCTTGTCCTTACCCTGCGCGACCCACACCGCTCCTTTGCCGTTGAGGGCGCTATCGGCGATGATCAATTCCTTGCTGGGGCCCAGGATCATCTTGCGCGGGCGCTCGAATCCGGACATGTACTCCTCAACCGTGAATCCGGCGGGAACCTTCAGTTCGGCTCCTGCAGGGCGCTCGATGACCCTCGATTGATTGCGGACCGATGGAGTTGCAAAAGGCGCAGGAAGCTTAAAGTCCTGAGCGAACGCGGCGCTGGCAAGCGCGCAAGTCAGAAGGACGGATGTTCCAGTTTTCATTGTAGACCTCCTGGTGCAAGACGAATCCAAAACTACTTGTACCAGAAAACAGAACGCCGGGGCTGAGCGTGATACAGTGAGGGTTTCGCTTTTGGGCTAGATTTGTGCAGATTTTTCTTCAAGGGAAGCTTGTGGGCATCGAGGACTTCCTGCTGGCACCCGCCGGCGGGGAGCGCGACCACGCGTTCACCGGGCGCTCGCACTGGGTCAGCCTGCTGGGTGAGATCCTGCCCCGCGCCTTGTTGGCCGAGTTAGGGCTCGCCAAAATTCTGCTGGGATCGAGCGGTGGTGGGCAGTTCCTGGCACTGCTGCCTGAAGAGGTTCGCGGTTCCGCGGATGCGTTTCTCGAAGCCGCGGCCAAGGAAATTGCGGCGCTCAGCGACGGCGCGGTGAAGCTGATCTGGAGCGTCACCGAAAATCTGGGCGACTGGAGCGATGTCCGCAAGCGCCTGCAAGACCAGATGAGCCTGCTGCGCGGCACTCCTGCGGCCGGCCTGACGTCAGAGAGCTTCGCGATGGGCGGTGGGGAATCGGCTGCGGACGCAGAACAATATTTTGCCGGTCAGCTTGGCTGGAAGCTGCGCGATGCCGAAACCGTGGGCTGGTCGCCCGAGACGCCGGGCCGCATCCTCGTGGGTGAAGGTAAACACATCTGGACTCTGACTGGATCGCAGGAATCACTGCCATTCGCTCGCCACGCTGCACCGAATGATGCGGGAACCGAACCTGCTTCCACCGCGACTCTGGCTGGCCGCGCTGCGGGGCTGGGAACCTGGGGCGTCCTTCGCGGCGATGTCGACAATTTCGGCATCCGCATGCGCCGTGCGCAGACCATTGAGGAACACATCCAGCTCTCCGTGATGTATAAGCAATTCTTCGCGGGCGAGCTCGAAGTGCTGTGCTCCATGCCCGAGTTCTGGCGAAAAGTAACCGTGATTTATTCCGGCGGTGACGACTTTGCGGTCTATGGCGCATGGGATGCTTTGATCGGATTGGCGCGCGAAATGGAGCGCCTGTTCCGCCGCTTCACTGAAACTAACCTGACGGATTTCGCGGGACCCGAAGGCAAGACCATCACTATGGCTTTGGCGCTCGCGCCGGCCGAGGATGCGTCCCTCGGAGCGGTATTCGAGGAAGCGGGGCGCCGTCTCGAAGCAGCGAAATCGTCGGACAAGGATTGCATTTGGCTGCTGGGCCGCACGCTCGAGTGGAAACAATTCAGCGAAGCGGCTGATTTGAAGGACCTGCTGCTGCGGATGGTGACAGATTTCGGAGTTTCCGCGCAATACTTGCGGGATTTGTGCGGAATCTATCGCGAGACGCAGTCTAAAATGTCCAAGCGGCAGGCGCGAAGAACGGGCGGCGAGCGACCATGGCGCTATCATAGGCGCATCCGCCGGATTATGAGTGCTGCGCGTCCGCATTCGGGACCCGCGCGCGGAGATTACCAGAAAGCCCGCACCGCGCTCATTGCGGATTTAATCGGCAGGAGTGCGGTTACCGTCAAGTTGCGGCCTGCGGGGAGAGTGGCGCTAGAATGGGCCAGATTGTCAGCGGAAGCGTAGGGGAAGAATTGTATGTCAGATGAAGTGCAGCCGGATGTAACGCCGGCTCCAGAAACACCAGTAGAGACGCCGGCAGCGGAAGCTCCAGCACCGGCCCCCGCTGAAGCGGTCGCGGTGGAAACTCCCAAGCCGTCGGGTCCAAAGCCGGAAGGCCGTCCGCCGGGGCAGCGTCCGCAAGGGCAGCAGCGGCGCGAAGATCGTCCGCCCCGTCAGGAAAATCGTGGCGGCGGTCCAAATCAAGGGGATAAACGGGAGGGCCGTGGTGATCGGCCTCCAGGTGACCGTCGCGAGGGCCGTCCCGGTGGTGGCAGGCCATTCGAGATGGCGCCGGAGATCGAGTTGGAGAAGTTGATCTCCGACAGCTTATATCTCGATAACCAGGCGCATGCCGTTGTGGCGCGGATGCGCGACATGGACTCCGGCACCAAGAGCCAGCTGCGCCGTTTGTATAACGCAGTCCGGCGAGCCGTGCGTGCGCCGGAGAGCGAGCGTCAGCACCATTTCGTCATGTTACGCGCGCGCCTGGCGTACACCATTGCGCGGCACTCCCTGCGCAGCCTGGATGCGCTCGAACGCCTGTTACTCCAGGTGACGCGCCGCAATGATGCGCGCGGCTACGAGAGGTTCAAAGATTTGTTCGAAGCGATTGTCGCTTACAACGAGTAAAGAGGATTATGAGCACACATACCGCTCAAACACAGTTACAACTGGTGGGCAAGCTGATTCTGTCGGGCGAGCTGCACTGCGAGACGGGATTGCACATCGGCGCCGGCAAGGGCTCGCTCGAAATCGGCGGTGCGGATAACCCCGTCGTCAAAGATGCTTTCGGTCTGCCTTATATTCCGGGAAGCTCGCTGCGCGGACGCATCCGTTCGCTGCTTGAAAACGCATTGGGACTGACCACGCCCGCCGAGCTGGTGTATCTGTCGAAGCGCAAGGGCCAGGAAGTCCGTATTCACCAGAGCGACCGGCCGGATGACGAGATCTGCCTGCTGTTCGGCCGCAATCCTGGGCGCATGGATCGAGTTTCCGGCGATGAGCTCAATACGCGCACGGCGACTCCGGCGCGCCTGGCGATCTATGATGCGCCGCTCGATGCCGCCAGCATCACCGCGCAGATGCGCGAGAACCTGGACGACGAGATCACTGAGGTCAAGAGCGAGAACGCCATCGATCGCATCACCTCGCAAGCAAATCCGCGCACACTGGAGCGGGTTCCCGCCGGCGCGCGATTCCAGGTGCGCATGGTGTTGGACGTGTTGTGCGAGGAAGACAAAGCCTTGGCCGCGCGCTTGGTTGAAGGTTTGCGTTTGCTCGAAGACGATGCTCTGGGCGGCGGCGGTTCGCGTGGCAGCGGACGCGTGCGTTTCGCGAATCTCAAGCTGATCTGGCGCAATCGCGCGTTTTATTCCTCGGGTGGCGCCGAAGCGGAGTTAGCATCGGCCGCCGATCTGACCGCCGTGCAGGCGCTGGCCAACGACGCTTCCTTCGGGGAAAAGCTGGCGAGTTAAACATGCCTTCTGTTTTGGTTCGCTTGCGGCCCACCGGGCCGTGGCGCATCGGCCCTGATTCCGGAGACCGCGATCGCGTGGAGCGCATTTACCATAGCGATGCGCTGTATTCCGCCGTGTGCGGTGCGATGGCGCGTCTGGGTGCGCTCGATGAATGGCTGGATGCGACCGCGCGCAGCCCGTCCCCCGCCGTTTGCTTCAGTTCCTGTTTTCCGTTTCACAACGAGACTTTGTATGTAGTTCCGCCACAGCATCTGTGGCCTCCTCCGGCGTCCTCCAAAGTTCGCTGGAAGGGCGCGCGCTTCGTGCCGCTGACGGTCGTTGCGACCCTGCTCGCGGGCAAGGCGCTGGGCGAGGATGCCTGGATTGTCGACGGCGAAAGTGAATGTCTGATCCCAGCCCCTACGCCGCCCGGCTCTACTTTGTTCCGCGCCTCGGTGCGTTCCAGCGCCGCCGTGGATCGTTCCGGCGAAGCCGCCACTCCGCACTCGGTAGCCTGTCTCGAATTCACCGCCGGCAGCGGATTTTGGTTCATCGCCTCGTTTGCCGATGACGCCGCCCACGAACAATGGAGCGAGCGTGTCCAAGCCGCTATCCGCCTGCTGGCCGATTCAGGATTCGGCGGCGAAAGGTCACGCGGATGGGGCCGTTCGCAGGCACCGGAATTCCGCGAGGGCACAGCGTTGCTTACCGATATTTCGCAGGCCGAGGGCGAGACCGGCCATTGGATGTTGTCGCTGTTCCATCCCGCCGCCAGCGACGCCGTGGATTGGCAGCGCGGCAACTATTCGCTGACCACGCGCGGTGGCCGGGTCGAAAGCGAATCCGGTTGGGGCGAGATGAAGAAGAATACGCGCATGGTGGCGGAGGGTTCGGTGCTGGTGTCCGCAGCCGCGCCCCGCGGAGCCGCTGCCGACGTTGCGCCCGATGGTTTCGCGCACCCTGTCTATCGCGCCGGTTTCGCGTTGTCGCTTCCGGTGCCGCTGAAGGTGCCCGTATGATGAAGTATCGCGTCACATGCCTGACTCCCACGCTGGTCGGCGACGGCCAGAAGCTCGCGCCCATTGACTACATGGTGTGGAAAGATCACGTCAACGTGCTCGACCAGCGGCGCATCTTCCGCCTGCTCGCCAAGGGGCCGCGCCTCGAAGGCTACCTCGCGCAGCTCAAGAAAGCCGACAAGCTCGACTTCGCGTCATGGGGAGGATTCGCTCAGAACTTCGCCGGACGGCGTCTGCCCTTTGAGCACGCCAGCTCGATTCCGTTCTATGAGCGCGCGCAATCGGCCGATCTTTTCATCCCCACGTTCGCGACGAATGCCAGCGGACCGTACCTGCCCGCCACCGCGCTCAAGGGAGCGCTTCGCACTGGATCGGTCTTTGACCGCTGGACCGAAAACACCGTGCGGGAATTGGCGGAGCGCGTCGAAGATCGCGTCCCACGCTATTTTGCCACTCGGGCGGAGGACAGCGTTCTTGGAGGCAGCGGCGCCAATCGTATGCGTCGCGTGGCCGTCGCCGATTCCGGTGTAGTTGCCTATTCCGGGATGAAAGTTTACCTGCTGCGCACCGCAACTCTCATCGCTCGTGGCGGCGAGAAGTTTGAGCTGGGATGGAAGTCCGCCCGCGGCTCGGTGGATGCCAAGCGCGTCGATGACAGCACTCCTCTGTTCGCGGAGATGGCCTCGCCCGGTACCACTTTCGATGGTATTTGGCGCGAACGTTCCGCTGGCGACCGCGCGAAGATGTTCCAGGCGTCGAACCGCTACGCCGAAGGCCAGATTGAGCGTCATCGTGAATACGCGCAGCGCACCGGCATGACCAAACTCAGCGCCAAGCTGGATCAGCTCGCGGCGCGGCTCGCTGAAGTGCGCGCCTCCGACCACGCGTGTCTCTTATCGATCGGCTGGGGCGGGGGACTGCTCGGCAAGTCGGCCTACCTCAAGACGGAGGACGATTCCTACCGCAAAATCCTGCGCCAGATGCCGCTCTACCAGCGCGCGATCCAAACCGGCATGCCATTCCCGAAAACGCGCCGCGTGGTGTTCGAGGGCAACCAGCCCGCCAGCCTCCCCGGCTGGGTGATGCTCGAAGTTGCCTAGCGGCTGTGGTAGCATTCTTGGGATGCAAACCCTCAGAATCGTAATCGCCACCACCGTTTTGGCTGCCGTCGCCATGGCCCAGCAGCCGGCCACGAAAATTGTCGCCACTTCGTCCGAAATCATGGCTCTCATCGCCAAAGCGAAAAGCGACCGCAAGGCGGATCAGCCCACGTTCGCGCAGCCGCTCCTGGCGCTTGGGCAGTATGGAGCCAATCTCGAGTACCGCGCAGCAGTCGGTCCCGCGTCAGTTCACGATAAGTACGCTGAGTTCTTCTACGTCGTCGACGGATCGGCCACGCTCATGACCGGCGGCAAGCTCACCAACGAGAAGCGCAATGGCGACAATATGTCCGGCACTGGCATCGAAGGCGGCTCCTCGCGGGCCGTTGCCAAAGGCGACTTCGTGATCGTGCCCGAAAGCACGCCGCACTGGTTTAACACCATCAACGGCACCATCGTGCTGATGTCGTTCCGTTTGCCACGGCCCTAACCTATTGCAATCCCAGCAGCGTAGCTGGATTCTTTTTGCTCATCAGATTCAGGTCGCTGTCGCTGACTCCGGCCTTGCGCAGGATATCGAGAAAAAGCTTCCAGCCGTCAGTATGAACGGGATTGATGGCTTGCCCCAGATCGCTCGATAGAATCACGTGATCGGCGCCGACGCTGCGGATGACTTTCACATATTCCGCCACCGGGATCTTGCCCTCTGCACCCTGCGTCGGTAGCAGAGACGCGCCGCACAGTTCGATGTAGGCGCCCATCTTGGCGGCCTCCTGCATTTCGGGAATCGTCATGTGCTGAGCCCTCGCCATGGGATGCGTGATCACGATATGGGTGATGCCCAGCTTTTTCGCTTCGCGAGTCAACAACAGATCCTCCGTGGCCGACGAGTGGCCGGTCGCGAGCACGATATTCTCCCGGGCGATGATTTTTAGCACGTCCATGGTTTCCGGCAGCAGTTGGCCATTGCGCGCCACCGCCGCGAACGGGCGGTTCTGTTTCGAAAAGGTTACGTCATTTTCCGAATCGAATGTGGGCATCCATACAATGCGTAGCTTTTTGCCTTTGAATGCCGCCGCTTGCCGAACCGCCTCCGGATTCACTCCTCCCACCGCGCGATCCAGCGCGATAGCGCCGAAGATTTCGATGCCGGGGACAAGTTGGCTCACCAGGTACGCCGCCTGCACCGTGGACGTGTAGTGATTTTTGAGGACGATTGCGCGCATGCCCTCGGCCTTGGCGAGGCGTGCGAATTCCAGCACATCAATCTTGCGCGGCGAGCTGTCCGGATCGCCATGAGTGTGGATGTCCACAACGCCTTGCAACTGGGCGAAGGACATTCCCGCGGAAATGAGAGACAGAAGTAAAATTCGCATGGATCTATATTCCTTCCACTGAAACCATCTGGCTATCGGCCGAGCTCTCACGCAGGACCTTGAGCGGCTGGTATTCGGGGTCGTTCAGGAATGCCTTGACCGCCGCTTGGTCCGGAAACTTGAGCAGCACAACACGCCCGGGCTTCCAGTCTCCCTCTAGCGTTTCGGCAGCGCCGCCGCGCGCCAGATATTCGCCGCCATGCTTGCTCACCATGGGCGGCACGCCGCGCTTATAACCCTCAAAGGCGGCCTGATCCTTGATGTGGATGTCGACGATCACGTAAACGGCCATAGCTAGAAAGTATATCGCTTTGGCCGGTACTGCAGCCTACCAAGTACTTATGGAACCGCGTGTTACCATCGAAACGTACCATGTACAACGCGTTCTTTGGTTTTACAGAGAGCCCCTTCAATTTAAGCCCCGATCCTGCGTTCTTTTTTCGCAGTGAGCAGCACGAAGAGGCGCTTGCGAACCTGGTATATGGAGTGCAAGCCCGCAAGGGTTTTATCGTGCTCTCCGGCGAGGTGGGTACCGGCAAAACCACCATGCTGGAATGCCTGCGCGATTATCTGGAATCCCAATATATAGAATTCGCCTTCCTGTTTAATTCGCGCGTAAACTCCGCACAATTTTTTGAGATGATCGCGTACGATCTCAACCTGCCCTGTGAGCGCACCTCCAAGACGGAAGTCCTGTTCGCGTTGAACCAGCTTCTGGTCGAGCAGGCTCAGCAGGGGCGCACCGTCGTGCTCATCGTCGATGAGGCGCACAACCTCGAATGGGAAGTGCTGGAGGAAATCCGCCTGCTGGGGAATCTGGAAAACCGCAACGGAAAGTTGTTGCAGATCATCCTGGCCGGGCAGCCGGAACTGGATCGTAAACTTGACGCCCCCAATCTGCGCCAGCTAAAACAGCGAATCGTTCTGCGCTGCAACTTGCATGCGTTTACTTTGCGGGATGCGGTTGAGTACATTCAGTCCCGCCTCGAAAAAGCGGGGATGCCGAACCAGACAGTGTTTTCTGAGGAATTGATGGCGGAAATCCACCTTCGCGCCCAGGGAACCCCGCGTCTCATCAACGCGGTCTGCGATAACATGCTGCTCACGGCATTCGCCGACGAAAAGAAGGTCTGCACCAAGGAAATGCTGGAAGAGATTTCGCAGGACCTGCGCCTGGAATGGCCGGGCAGCCGTCGCCCGCGTAACCGTATGCCGGACGAGTCGTTTGAACGTACTTCCTACTAAACCGGGTAGAATAAGCGTAGTGAGTCTCGAAAATACGACGGATTCCGTCACCCCCGATCCGGAGGCAGTCGATCCACAAGTTGCGATTGAGGCTGCGCCCCCCATTGAAGCGGCGCCTGTGGCGGACGTAGTGGACCAGGAGCCTGCTGGACCCCCGCCCGAACCGCCCCGCGGAGCCATTGCCGAGTGGGCCATCACTATTCTGCTGCTGCTGTTTCTGACCACTACGCTGGTCCAGGCGTATGTGATTCCGACCGGCTCCATGGAAGATACCCTGCTCATCGGAGACCACTTGCTAGTGGATAAGATGGCGTTTGCGCCGTCGGGTCCCGTCAGCAAATATATCCTGCCTTATAGCGATGTGAAGCGCGGCGATATCATCGTGTTCCGCTACCC
>CAZDGT010000488.1:0-2418 GCA_964504905.1 uncultured Bordetella sp.
CGCAGCAGGCCAGACACCATCAGCGAAAGGAACCCGCCGTACATCGCGTATTGGAATGGAGCATTTCTGGCCGCCCGGAGGACAGCGATGACGAACAACAGGCCCGCCAGCGTGGGCATGATCACGTTGCCCAGCCAGTTCGTCAGATTCGTCAGGCCCGTCAGGAACGTCACCGCATCCTCCCTTCACATCATTCGATTGATCAAGATCCACAACGCGCTCACCGTCAGAAAACCTCCGGCGCAGACCACCAGTCGCAAGTAGCCTGGGCGATTGAAGGCGAACTGAATGATTGCGCCGCAGATCGCCAAACCGGCAGCCAGCGGAAATATCCTACTGGCGACGTAGTTCCACATCGATTCCAGCCCCAAGACAATCGAGAAGCGGTTCCCCACCGGAGTCCATGCATCGATCAATGCGTGCGTTGATGAGATGGCCAGCAGAAACATCGCGCTCAAGATCGATGGCAACGGTCCCGTTCCGCTCGCCGTATCGAGTACCGAGCGCATCACAAAGTACGCCGCGAGAACTGGCGCCAGGCGCGCCACCACGAAGTCCGCGACGAAGGTCTGCAATCCCGTCGCAATCCCCGCGAGCCATCCGTTGCTGATCCCAGCGCCCGGCGGAAAGAAGACGGGAAACCCCAGGAACTGAAACCAGACCAGCGTCGGTTCCAAGGCGAGGAAGATCACCGTCCACAACATCCAGCGCGAGAACGCTCCGCCCACCCAGAACACGGTGCCGCCTTCCTTTCGGAGTGCGACGCCCGCGTTCACCAGGCAGATGAAAGCGGCCGGCCCGGTGAGGGCGAACATGACGCGCATGATGTCGTAGATCAGAGTTGGCATGATTCCTCGCTGGAGGCTTGGCGGGCTGGGTCCGGTGAAGGCTAGCCCGCCGCTTCAGTTCGCCAGGCCAGAGGGCTAGGAGACTCCGCCGCCGCCCTGTGCGATCCAGAACTCGAGCAGTCGCGTGACGCCCGAAACGGCCAGGCACCCGAGCGCCGTGACGACGTATCGCCCGGACCCGCGCCCAGCCACATACGAGATGAGGCCGCCGGCGAGTGCCAGCCCGGCGCCGACCGGTGCGATGACGTTGCCGATCCAGTTCACCAGGTTCAAAAACGCGCCTTCCGGCTGCGCTCCTGTCTGACCTTGCACCGCGACGTTGACCTGCGGAGCCGCGCCCAGATTCTGCGCGATCACCAAGGCCTGTGAGAAAAGGACGAGACAGAGAGCGGCCATCAGTAAGGTAGCCGCCCGCTGCCGGTTCGTTCCCGTTAGTTTCAACATGAGGGACCTCCCGTTTACGTTCGATTTGGATGCGGCTCAGGGCTTACACCCGAGCACAAAGCGAACATACACGGGATTCAGAAAACCGCAAAACGAGTTGTGCGGGAGTTCTAAAACTGCGGCTGAACGCGGCCTAGGGCCTCATCAAGGTCGGAGGAATCGAGCGGTGGCAGTTCCTTCGAGTTGGCAGCCATGCGTCGCATGGCAACCCGCTTCATCGCGTGGATGGTTGCTTCAAGATCGGCGGGTGCCATGCCAGCAACTCGCGCTGCCACCGTTGAGACTGTTAATCCGTCGCGTAGCCGCGCCTTCCCCAAGTAGCGGGCAACGAGCTTTTCATAGCCGGCCTGATCAGGCACCGGGATCTCAACTTTTTCGCTGAATCTGCCGCCGCGCAAAATCCGTGGGTCGATGCGATCCAGATGATTTGTCGTTCCTATGAGGAATATCTGATGCTCGGCCTTCACGGCGCTGATCTCGATGAGCGCTTGCTCAACAAGTTGGACATCATGCTGGTTCAACTGTCCAGCCATCCGTGGGAACAGTCCGTCCATTTCGTCAAAGAAGATGATCGCCGGTGCGTTGTCCTTCGCGCGTTGAAAAATTTCCGTAAGGCGCTTCACCGAGCCGCCGACTGCGCTACCCAGGACATCGCTTGGGCTGACCGCATAGAAACTCCGCTTGGCCTGGGACGCGATCAGCCTCGCGACCAAAGTCTTCCCCGTCCCGGGCGGCCCAGCCAGAATCAGTCCAGTTGGCGCCGGGAGTGCCAACTCTTCAGCGCGACCGGGCTGCATTAGGTCAAGCAACGTCTGGAGATCGGCCAGGACTCCTTCTGGCAAGACGACGTCGCTCCACGCAACAGGTTCCATGTGTCCCTGATCTCGGCCCCCGCTACTCTCCAGTGCTTCGATCAGATGGCGCTCTTCGATCCACTTCCCCTGGGCAAGAAGCGCCGCGCGGTCCGTGAGGCTCTTGAGCCGAGCGGGACTCCAACCCGGCGTCCGTCGCGCAATGGCCGAGAGGTCGTGATGCTTCCATCGGGCCGGGCGTAGCAAAGCGGCTAAGATTTCCTTGCGCTCGGATTTATTCGGCAAATCCAACCGAATCCGGGCATCGAATCTAC